>JAULZJ010000313.1:0-4036 GCA_032117435.1 Candidatus Nanopelagicales bacterium
ACACCGTCGCTCCCGGCTATGCCCTCAGCACCGTGTCGACCGTGAACGATGTGCTTCCCGGAATCCCCGAGGGCACCATCACCCGCTACGCATTCGCCGACCCGTCCTCCGGAAGGCCCACCGGTCTTACCACCAACGGCGGCGTCGAGATGTCGATGGGCTACGAGCCCAGCGGCTGGAAGCGGGTCACCTCGATCACGATGGACTCAGGCCGCACGCAGCGCACGTCGTACTGGGGTGACAACGAAAGGGTGGCCCTGCCCGCACCCTGCGGCGGCGATGTCGTCACGCAGTCCGGCCAGGCCAAGACCGTCACGCGCCAGGATGGCTCGGCTGTCACCGTCTACTACGACGAGCGCGCATTGGAGCGCGCGACAGTGCTGGTCGCCAGTGACGGCTCCGTCGTCGAGACCCAGTGCTACACCTACGGGGTCGCTGGCGAACTGCTCGAGCAGGCCAATTACGACGCCGCCGGCGACATGATCGAGAAGTCCACCACGACCTATGCCGTGGGTGGGGATCCGCGCACCACACGTGTCGTCATCTCCCACGGGCCAGGGGCGCCCGTCAATGCCACCGGCTCGGTCACCGAGTCGGCGACCATCGACCTCGCCGGTCGCCTCGTCACCTCCACCGGTCGCGATGGCGTCCGGATCGACCTGACGTACGACGAGCGGGGCCAGGTCGTGCGCAGCGTCCATACACCGCCGGCGGGGGCAAGGACGACGCCGATGGTCTTCGACTTCGCCTACAGCCCGGCTGATGGTGCCCTGGAGTCGACCAGCGTCAACGGCGTCCTTGCAGCGACGATCGAGCAGGAGCCGACCACCGGGCGTATCACTTCCATCACCTACCCCAACGGCATCGTGATGTCCTACACCTACGGTCCCAATGGGCAGATCACCAATCTCGTGGTCGTGAGCCCAGACGAGCGCGTCACGCGAGTGTCGCAGTCCCGCATCGGCAACGACTTCGGTCGGATCCTCACCGAGGAGACCACGGTCCAGGGCACGCAGGCACTCGACGAGGCCCGGGGCTATACCTACGACCCGGCCGGTCGCCTCGTGTCGGCCGTGATCAACGAGGGTGGCTCGAAGCGCACCTTCGACTACGCGTTCGCCGAGACGCAGCCGTCGGCGTGCGCATCGACGTACGCCGGAGCCGGCCAGGACAACCTCCGCACCGGTGGCTCGCGTGACGGTGTTGATTTCCGGCAGTGCTACGACGATCGCGGACGACTGGTGTCCACCACCGATCCCTGGGTCACCGGTGGTGCAGCGGCGTCCGAGATCGAATACGACACGGCCGGGCGGGTCACGCGCATCACTGGCCAGCGTGCCGCCGCCATCACGTGGGGCAGCGGGACCACGGTCGCGCAGCTGCACGAGATCGCCAGCGATGGCACCGGACTGGTGAGCAGCCGCTTCGACACCTTCGGCGGCCAGGTGCTCGACAAGACGCTGACCACGGATGCGGGGTCGACGACAGTTCGCTACGCCGGTCCCTACCTCCTCGACGTCGTCGATGGTCAGGTAGACGGCACACGGGCGATCTCCTATGCGCTGCCCGGTGGTGCTCGCGTGAACACGGCACCCGGCGCGACAGCCACGATGAGCATCTCCGGCATCGATGGTGCGGCACTCGTCACCCTGCCTGTGCCCGCACTCGGCAATGGCACGGCGGCCGCCCCGGGCGAAGCGGTGGGCGTGGCCCCGCGATTCGGTCCGTACGGCGAGCCGCTCGTGGCGCCTTCGGCGGCCGATGTCACGGCCGACCAGGTGCTGCCGCAGCGCCTGTGGGCGGCCGGATCCGGTCAGGAGACCCTGCCCGGCACGTCGTCGATCACGATGCTCGGGGCCCGGCCCTACCAGCCCTACCTCGGGGTCTTCCTGGCGCCGGACCCGGTCGTCGACTCCGGCACCAACCTCTACTCCTACACCAACGGCGACCCGATCAATTCGCAGGACTCATCGGGCCGCATGTCGGACGAGGCCGTCGGCGGCATCATCGCCGGGTCCGGCGTCCTGGCCACCCTCCTCGGCGGACTGATTGGCGGTCGCCTCGGCCAGCTCACCGGGATTCGCAAACTACTCCAGGCGGAAAGCCCGCAGATCCTGGCGCAGACGAACAAGCTCTCCAACAACGCACGGCTCGGCTTCGATGTCGGCACCGTTATCTGGAATACCGCGGGCATTGCAGCGACCGGCTATGGCACCTATCTCGCGGTCAAGGCATCGACGGACAGCCAAGGAGGGGCGATTGCCGCAGCGGTAGGAGCATCGATCCTGACCGCGTACGCCAGTTGGGCGCTCTACCTGGGATCAAACGGCCCGTACTTTCTCAAGCAGAGGGCGGCGAGGGCGGCAACGTTGGGTACTTCAGGTACGCCCAAGACCGATGCGGCTCAGCTCTACCTCTTTCCACCGGTTCTCCTCTACAAGGCAGCCAAAAAGACTGCACAGTCGGCCGCGAAGGCACGAGGGGTCGATCGGGCGAGCCTGG
This sequence comes from Candidatus Nanopelagicales bacterium, assembly GCA_032117435.1. Classification (GTDB taxonomy): domain Bacteria; phylum Actinomycetota; class Actinomycetes; order S36-B12; family S36-B12; genus Mxb001. The sequence goes on from JAULZJ010000313.1 coordinate 2,503, forward strand.
GCAGCGTGGCGGACATGTTCGAGGGTCTCGGTACTGGCAAGGCAGTCGCGTTGCCGTCTGCGACGACCCCCAAGGTTGCGCAACTCTCTGGCTCGTCCCACGTCGAGGATCTCTTCGCCAAGAGCTCATCTTCGATAAGCGAGAGCGTCAAGGTTGATATGCCCCACTTGACCATTGGGCCGAATCTGACCCAGGAGCAGTGGAAGTTCGTGGGCAAATTCCTGCAGTGACGCAGCCGGATTCGGATGGCATCGCGCTGCGGGTATCGCGAAGGGTAGCGGCGTATCGAAGGAGGCCGTCGTGCTCGCCGAGGTGGAGAGCTCGATCGTTTGAGGAGCGGATCTTCAAGGGCTTCATGAACAAGACGTTCAAATAGTCCTGAGCGAGGGCTCCCATAGGAAAGGCCGGCTCGGCCTTGAACTCCGGTCGGAATCTGCCGCAGGGCTATTCCGTAGCGAGGGTGAGTGCTCGCAGCATGGCGGCCGCGCCGCCCAGGTCCTCGACGTGACGCGTCACCGCGCGCTCCTCGGCGTTGAACTTCGGGAAGAGCGAGCGCATGAGCTTGGTGCCCTTGGGTGTCAGCGTGACATCGACCAGGCGGCCGTCGGTCTCGCTGCGCGAGCGCTCGACGAGACCACGCTTCTCCAGCGTCGTGAGTACGCCGGACAGGGTCGCCTTGGAGAAGCCACCCTCCGCGGCGATGACGCGCGTCTCGACCCGGTCCCAGATCCACACGACCCACAGCACGACGAACGCCGTCCAGGTGAGGTCGGCCGGCGCCAGCACACTGCGCTCGAGGTGATTGCGGACCGCGTTGGCGGCCCGGAAGAGGTTGGAGACCACGGCCATCGCCTCGTAGTCCAGGGTGAGGTCCCCGATCCGGTCGGCCACCTGCCGCTCGGTCTCGGCCAGGGTGTGCGGGCCAGCCATGGTCGAAGTCTCGCAGAACCTTCCGTTCGGGCCCGAACATCTGGCACTATCGTCAGATAGTTCGGGCCCGAACGATCGGGTACGGCGTACCGCGCACAGCACCGGGAGGCCCCATGTCAGTCAAGTCCGACATCACGCTTGCCGACCTCGACCTCTTCGAGGCCGGGCCACCCTGGTCGACCTTCGACGCACTGCGCTCAGAGGACCCCGTGCACTGGGACGTCGAGCCCGAACCCAACCACGGCTTCTGGTCCATCACGCGTTATCACGACATCGTCAGCGTGCTGCGCGACACCGAGACCTTCTCCTCGGAGAAGGGCGCGGTCAACCTGGAGGAGCTCGACGACGACCAGCTCCGCGTGCGCAAGTCGATGCTGGAGACCGACGGCGAGCGCCACCGCGCACTGCGCAAGCTCATGCAGGGGGAGTTCACCCCTCGTGCGCTCGCGGGATACGAGACCTTCCTGCGCGGCCTCACCGCATCGACCTTGGATGCCGCCTTCGCCAAGGGCGAGTTCGACTTCGTCGCCGACGTGGCCGCGGATTTCCCGATCCGAGTGCTCGCCCGCATGCTCGACGTCCCGGATATCGACATCCCCCAGCT
>JAULZJ010000314.1:0-4057 GCA_032117435.1 Candidatus Nanopelagicales bacterium
CTGCTGCGCGGTGAGCCCCTCGGACAGCGCGCGAGAGAAGCTCGCGATCATGTCGTGATTGGCCGCGAGCATGTCGCAGGCATCATCGCGGGAGTAGCCGCCGGAGAGAGCGACCACGCGCAGGACCTTGGGGTGGTCGATGAGGACCTTGTAGAAGTTGTTGGCGCTCGGCAGCGACAGCTTGAACATCACCTGCTGGCCATCAGGCACGCGATCGAGTCCAGCGAGCAGGGCATCGCGCAGCAGTGCCTCGCTCTGTGCCTTGTCATCGCTCTTGATGTTGACCTCGGGCTCGATGATCGGCACGAGTCCGTGGCCGAGGATCTGCAGTGCGACGTCGAACTGCTGGTCGACGACAGCCTTGATGCCCGCGGGATTGGCGGAGTTGATGACCGAGCGCATCTTGGTGCCGAAGACACCCTTGCTCGCGGCCCGCTTGCACAGGTCATCGAGGTGCGGCATCGGCTTCATCACCTGGGCACCATCGACCTCATCGGCGAGGCCGAGATCGACCTTGACCAGCGGCACGACGCGCTTGACATCCCAGAGGTAGGACGGCGTAGGCATGCCCTCGACGTCACGATCCATCGTCATCTCGAAGAGGATCGCCGCGATCACCTTGTCGCCGTTGAAGGCCGGGTTGGTGATGATGCGCGAGCGCATCGCGTGCACCATGTCGAACATCTCGGCGTCGCCGGAGTACGCCGACTCTTCGACGCCGTAGAGCTTCAGCGCCTTGGGGGTGCTGCCGCCGCTCTGGTCGAGGGCGGCGATGAAGCCCTTGCCTGAGCCCATCTGGGTGCGCATATCCGTATTCATGTCCGTAGCCATGGGCTGTCTCCCGTGCCGAGGTGGAGCCCTCACCCTATCGGCAAGCGTTTGCAGACGGAAGGGGCCGGTCGGTCAGGGGGCGTCCACAGGCGCGTCCGGAGTCGGGGCGTAGCCATCGTCGGCGCGCAGTCGCCAGACCGAGGGCACGAGCAGCGACCCCGCGACCGCGGCGGCCGCCACAAGCGCGGCGATGACGAAGGCCTCGGAGATGGGGATAAGCAGGAGGAGCGGTCCTGCGAGGGCGAGGCCGATCGGCCCGAACATGAGCGAGCCGAAGGCGTCGTAGGAGGACACCCGCGAGAGCGACTCAGGAGGGACATTGCGCTGCAGCGCGGTGAACCACAGGACGACCATGATCTCCATCGACAGGCCCCACGCGAAGGCTCCGAGCATGACCACGGGCAGCGGCGCGGCGAGGGCAAGCGTGAGGAGCCACGCGGGCAGGGTGAAGCACACCGCCATGCCGAAGGCGATGGGCCGCTGTACCCGAATGCGCGATGCCACGACCGCGCCGACGAGCAAGCCCGCCGCCATCGCGCCCAGCACGGCCGACCAGCCGGTGGGGCCGCCGTAGATGTCATTGGCCAGGACCGGGCCGAGCACCTCCTCGGCACCGCGCATCACCATGACGATGAGGCTGAACGCGAGCACCACCGCCACGATCCAGCGGTAGCGGATGAAGATCTGCCAGCCCTCGATCAGGTCACGCACGGGCGACTCACCGGAGTCATGCGGCCGGGAGAAGCGGCGAAGGCCGAAGACGAGGATGCCGGCGACGAGGAAGCTCGCCGCATCGAGGACGATCGCCCAGCCCGAGCCGATCGTCGCGACGAGGATGCCGCCCAGGGCGGTGCCGACGATGAAGCCACCGTTGCCAGCGACCGCGTTGTAGGCGTTCGCGGGTTGCAGCAGCGCATCCGGCACGACGTCGGCAGCGAGACCGGGATACGCGGGGTACCACAGGCCCACGAGCACACCCGCGAGCGCGTTGAGTGCCGCCAGCAGCGGCACGCTCGCCACGCCGAGGATGAAGGACAGGCCGATGGCCCCGATGACGACGGTCATGAGCATGTCGCAGATGCTTATCATGCGGGGTCGCCCGACGCGGTCGGCGATGACACCACCGATGGGAAGCACCAGCACCACAGGGATGGCCTGCGCTGCCAGAACGATGCTGAGCCCGATAGGCGACCCATCAGGAAGCGCGAGCACGCCGAAGGCGATGGCGATCGGCGCGACGCCGTTGCCGATGTTGGAGATGAGCCGTGACCCAAAGAGACGGCGGTACTCAGGCATTTCTGCCAGGGTCCGCACGCTCACCGGCGGATCCTAGGTCACGGCAGCGCCCTGCCCACGGGAATGAGGTAGAGCGGCTCCTCGACGTCGGAGAGGCCGAGCGCGTCGACGATCCCCGCGCCGTCAAAGGCGCCGATCGTCACCGCGCCCAGGCCCAGGGCTGCGGCGGAGAGGAGGAGATTCTGCGCGGCGTGACCGGCCTCCATCCACATGTAGCGAATCCCACGGTCGGCGTACTTGCCGGTGATGCGATCGGATACGCCGGTGATGATGACGAGGGCATACGCGCGGGCGGCGGGAGTGTCACTCACCGCATCCGAGACGAGATCCTTCGCGCGATCGTCGTAGCGGACCTCCACCGATGAGGTGCGGGGCACGTAGTGCAGGACCTCCGTGGGTGTGACGACGTACATCTCCAGGGGGTAGAGCGCACCCGCCGACGGCACCGTGCGCGCACCGGTCGGCGTCGACACCCCCTGGGCCGACCAGAGCAGCGCGGCCAGCTCGGCATCCGTGAGCGGGTCGGGCGAAAGATCGCGGACCGATCCGCGGCGACTGATCGCGTCGAGCAACTCCGACTCACCTAGAGCGTCGGCGGGGCCCAAGAAGCGCACGGTGTCGTGCTGCCACGCGGGGCGCTCTGAGCTGGGGGCTGCCTCGGGCTCCCCCGTGCATGCCGAAGCCGTCAGCGCAAGAACACATGCGGCGACGGCGATGCGGAGGCGACCGACCACCACTCCATTACGCCATCCCCCGGGCCGCGGCGCCATCCGGATGCTGACTACGCAGAGCCGCTCGAGACAGCGATGCGATTGCCCTCGCAATCGGCGAACTCCGCGACGCGGACCCCGGGCTCGACCTCAGTGACGGGATAGAGGACACGGCCACCGGCAGCGACGGCTCGATCGAGGACCTGCTCGGCGTCGGCGACGTCGAAGTAGACGCGACATCCGTCGAGAGACGGGACGTAGCTCTCCCCGTGGGCGAGGGCACCGACCGCGCCTTCGGGCTCGACGAAGACGGCCATTTGATGACCGTCCGTGACACGGCGTTCCAGAGGGACGCCCAGCACCGCTTCGTAGAAAGCCACCGCCCTGGCAAGGTCCAGGACCGGAATCTCAAACCAGACCACGGCCATGTCCTCCACCGTAGAGGACTGGATTCCCCTTGCCGAAGGAGCAGACCACCCGCACGATGGAAGTGGTGCTCGGTCAGGGGTGCCGGTGACGACGCGAGGGGGTGGCACGGTGCGCGCGAAGACACCCGCCGCGCGGCGGCGCATCGACCGCTGGGTCGCCGCAGGGCTCGCGGTCGCCTCCTGCCTCGGACTCACCGCCCTCATCGCGGTGCGCGCGGGAGAGTCCAACGACGTGCCGCCAGTCACGCCCGACGGCGATCGTGCGCAACTCGATGCCTACGCCGAGCAACTCACGCGCGAGGCCGCGCGGCTGCAGGCCTACCGCCAGGAACTCCGGGAGGCTGCCGCCGAGATCGCGCGCGGAGAGGACGCCGATGTGCGCATCATCGAGCGCATCGCCGAGGAGACGCGTCCACCCGGGGCGGCGACGGGGCCCAGCACGCTGGACCGCGACACGACTACATGGAGCAGTTGACGGGACATGGAGTAGTTGACAGTGCGGCGGGCGGAGGTGCGCGGGCGCGCTATGGGCAGCGACGTCCACGTGATCGTCTGGTCGAGCTCATCGGCTGATCGACTCGCGGACCTGGCCCTGCGCCGCGTCGCTCTCCTCGAGCAGTGCTGGTCACGCTTCCGGTGCGACAGCGAGTTGAGCCTGCTCAATGCCCGGGCAGGTCACGGACCCGTGCGTGTGAGCGAGGACCTGGAGCGACTCGTGTCTGCCATGGCGGGTGCGCACGCGTGGAGCGAGGGCGATGTGGACGCCACCGTGCTCGGGGCGATGGTGGCCAT
>JAULZJ010000315.1:0-11691 GCA_032117435.1 Candidatus Nanopelagicales bacterium
CGAGCATGGCGATGGCCAGCACCCCGAAGAGCACCTCTGCAGTCCTGGCGATGCCGATGCGGCGCATGAGCGGGCCGGCGATCAGGCGCGTGCCGAGCACGGCGCCCGCTTGCGCCGGGATCATGACAAGCGCGGTCTGCAGCACGGTGAGGCCGTAGAGGTATTGGAAGGCCATCGTCATGAAGAAGACGGTGTTGATGAGCGGGATGATGATGATCGTCGTGAGCAGGGCTCGTGATCGACCGACGCGGAGCGGAGCAAGGGAGAACGTCGGTGCCGCCATCCGTCGCATGAGCACAGCCGTCAGGGCCGCGAGCCCGACGGTGGCCGCGAGACTCGCCGCACTCACCGCCGACAACAGCCCGTCGTCGCTGATGCGATTGAGCGACTGCACCGCTGAGGCGACGGTCGCCCCGGCCAGGATCGGAGTGATCACCTCACCTGTCGGTCGGCGATCGTGGGTGCTCACCAGGAGCACGCGGGTCGCGACGAGCATGACGGCCCCGCAGCAGACCCAGGTCACCGGCACCCAGCGCCACGACGCCTCCCCGACGACCCAGCCGGTGAGGACCGGGAAGCACAGCCAGATGAATGGGGAGACCATGCCGAAGGTCCCGAATGCCGCCGCACGCGCCCTGGGCTCAGCGAAGCGATCCGAGAGCAGGCCAATGCCGACGATCTGGATTCCCGTCGCTGCAATGCCCTCGACCAGCAGCCCGATAACGACAGCGGGGAGACCCTGGGCCATGGCCACGATGACGGAACCGACCATGAAGGCCACGCTCATCCACGTGAGCACGAGCCGATGGCCGAGGCTGTCGCCCAGGCGTCCCGCGAGGAAGACGATGAGCAGGGACGCGATCGGCGGGATCGACAGGGCGACACTGGCCTGGGCCTGGGTGAGCCCAAGGTCGCTGAGCATCGGCGTGAGCATGTAGTTGAACGACGCCAGCACGGAGAAGGAGCCTCCGACGACAAGGCAGATACCCAGGAGGGTACGGCCGGTGTCGCTACCCACCGGCGACGTCATGCGGCGAGGATAGGACGTTGACGGGTGAGGACGGCTTAGCCGGCTCCCCCGTTGCCACCGTTGCCGCCATTGCCACCGACTCCAGGGACCGCACCAGCACCACCGGCGCCGCCAGTGCCGCCGGCGCCCACCGAGCCGGCGTTGCCACCGACAGAGCCCGTTCCGCCGAGACCGGCAGCCCCACCGTTGCCGCCGTTGCCACCGTTGCCACCGACGGCTCCGGCACCGCCGCCGGTACTCCCGTTGCCTCCGTTGCCGCCGTTGCCACCGACTCCGCCGTTGCCACCGGCACCGCCATAGCCGTCGACACCCACCCCGGGCGACACACCGCCGTTGCCACCGACACCGCCACGGCCGCCGTAGCCACCATGCTGACCATGCTCGCCCGCAAGTACGTTCCCGATAGCATGAGCGCCATGCTGGCCGTGCTCCCCGGCTCCGCCATTGCCCCCGGCACCACCGTTGCCGCCATTGCCGCTCAGCAAACCGCCCCTGCCGCCATTGCCGCCAGCGCCACCGTTGCCTCCGTCGCCGCCACGGTTCCCTGGGTCAGTGAATCCCGCTGCGCCCGCATTGCCAGCGGCGCCAGCATCTCCACCGTCACCGCCATTGCCTCCGTTGCCGCCGTTGCCGCGGAGAAGGCCCCCGGCTCCGCCATTGCCCCCGGCACCACCCAGGGCACCGTCTCCGCCATTGCCGCCGTTGCCGAAGCGGCCGGCCCGACCACCATCGCCGCCATTGCCGCCGAAGAGGAGGCCCGCGTTGCCGCCGTCGCCCGCGGTGCCGCCGTACCAGCCGGCGTCGCCACCGTTGCCGCCGTTGAGGCCGTCGCCACCATCGCCGCGGAGCGCCCCGCCGTCACCGCCGTCGCAGACTTCGTCGGCGCTACAGCTCTCACCCGTGTAGGAGAAGCCCTTGCCCACGAGGAGGCCGGCATCAGGCGTGTCTGCCGTGCCGTCGCGGAAGAGCACATCGCTGCACTCGGTTGACTTGCTCCGGATGCGCTCAATCGCTTGATTGATCCCGCGCGCTCGGGCCGACCCCGGCTTGGACACCGACCTGATGAGTGGACGCGCCATGTCCATCGCGTGCTCGACACACGCCGCCTTGCTCTGAGCCGGGCCGGTGTCGACAGCGGCAACCGCCGGAGCGGCAGTGAGCGCAGCACCCGCGAGAGCAGAGGCTCCGAGCGCGGCCGCCAGGCCCCGCCTACGCGTAGGGGACATGATGGGATCCTTCCCGCGGCGGTGGCCCGACCAGTTGAGCCGCCACGCTACACGGGGAAGCAAGGCGAAGTGAGGTCGAATGGGAAGGGGACGCGACGTGGATTCTGATCCCCTCGGCGACATCGTCTCCCGCCAATACGAGAGATGGATCTACCCCGCCCCCATCCAGGATCTCGACGCGTGGCTGCAGGGCAGCTGGCAGTGGTTCGATCCGAGCCACGCTCATCGGCTCCTGTGGCCGGACCGCGACTACGAGCCCGAGATGCACATCCTCGTCGCAGGCTGCGGCACGAACCAGGCTGCGGTGATCGCCTACACCAATCCGTCCGCGCAGGTCGTCGCGATCGACGTGAGCAGTGCGTCTCTCGATCACCATCGCTGGCTCAAGGAGAGGTACAACCTCGCCAACCTCGAGCTGCATCAACTACCCATTGAGCAGGTGGCCTCTCTCCATCGGGACTTTGACCTCATCATCACGACCGGTGTCCTCCACCACATGGCCGTTCCCGCCGTTGGCATGCGCGCCCTCGCCGAGTGCCTGCGCCCCGACGGCGTCCTCGCGGTCATGCTCTACGCCAATTACGGCCGCATCGGAGTCCAGCTCATGCAGTCTGTCTTCGCGGACATGGGTCTGCGTCAGGACGAGGCATCACTTGCGGTGGTGCGTGATGTCCTCAGTCAACTCAGCCCCATGCACCCGCTGGCCAGCTACCTTCAGATCGCACCCGACCTCGGCGACGATGCTGGCCTGGTCGACACCTTCCTGCATGGTCGCGAGCAGGCATACACGATCGATGAATGCCGGGCACTAGTCGAGTCGGCTGGGCTTGCCTTCCAAGACGTCTTCCTCAAGTCTTCCTACTACGCGCCGGCACCCTCCACGAATTCCTTCTTCTCAGCCGTCTCGGACATGCCGCGCGAGCAGCAGTGGTCGATCATGCAGCGGATCAACGCGAGCAACGCCTGCCACTACTTCCTCGCCTGCCACCCCAACAGGGATCCGGCGTCCTACGCCATCGACTTCGACTCGGGCGATCCCCTGCGCTACGTGCCGATCTTCCGCAAGGCATGCGGCCTTCGCGGGAATGCCATCCATCGGTACGACTGGGAGCGCGAGCTCTCACCGCTGCAGGCCGCACTCATCGAGCAGGTAGACGGCTATCGGACCATCAGCGACATCGTGGATGTCGTGATCAGCAGTGGCACCTTGGCGCGCGCGGACACCGCCGAGGTCGTGGCTGTCAGCCTGGAGACCTTCAGATCGCTGTGGCAGCAGGATTTCCTCGCCATGGGCATTGGACCAGTGCAGTAAGCGACTTCCGGCCTGAACGGGCGCCGGACGTGCCCGATACGCCAGGCTCTCCCCAGTGATGCAGGGGCGAGGGTCGACTTAGTATCTGTGCTCATAGGGGTGGCGGCCTCAGGATTGATCACGACCCCGATCGCCGACGCCCGCGTCGTCGATGGATGCGACCTGAGGCCGGAGACCGTCTGCGAGGAAATGGTCCTGCCGTTCGACGGCGGCCTGGGCTAAGTGAATACATCCGATAGCAGGCTGATGCCGACCATGAAGGCCACCCTCATCCACGTGAGCACGAGCCGATGGCCGAGGCTGTCGCCCAGGCGTCCCGCGAGGAAGACGATCAGCAGGGACGCGATCGACGGGATCGACAGGGCGACACTGGCCTGGGCCTGAGTGAGCCCAAGGTCGCTGAGCATCGGCGTGAGCACGTAGTTGAACGACACCAGCACGGAGAAGGAGCCTCCGACAACCAGGCAGATACCCAGGAGGACGCGACGCGAACTCCGTGACACATCCGCCTAGGTCATGCTCATGCGCGCAAGGCTAAGGGCGGTCTAGGACTTCGGACCAAGGGGCTTCGCGTTGCCGGCAACTGAGCCTCAGACACAAATGAGGGCATCGGCCGATGCCGGTGCCCTCATTTGCGAAATGGTGACTACTACGCGGTCCGCAGATCCTCGAGCAGTGCGATGATCGGACCCGCCGCCTTGACGATGGCGACCCGATCCTTGCGGTACTGCAGCACCTGAGCCTTGGTCGTCGCCGTAGACGCCTGAGCGGCCAGGTCTCGCGTATCGCTGGCTAGTTGGCGCAGCGCAACTGCCGCGTCGAGGACGACCTGCTGCTCCTCCAAGGGGAGGGTGGCCGCAAGGGCATCGAGCTCGGCCGCGAAAGCGTCGTAGCGAGTCACGGTCTTGTTGAGCAGCGCCACGAGGGCACGGACCTGCTGGGCGACAGCCTTTGCCTGACCCTTCGCGCCGTTGACAGCACCCTGGGTCTGGTTGGCCTTGCCTGGTGCAGCCTGGGCGACGGGCGCAGCAGCAATCACGCCGAGTGCGAGCGTGCTGCCTGCCGCGGCCGCGATGAGGCGAGTGGCTATGGGCTTCATGGGAATCCTCCAGTTGAGGTGCTTCGAGATTGAGACGCTTCAAACGTACGTCGGCAAACATCCCTGAGACCCGAATCTGCGAGTGCTCATAGGAGCTTCCGATCAAACTCTTCCCTTAGTCGCCGTAATCTCAACGCGGGCTCAGTTCCACCCACACGTGCGGAGTGTCAAGGATCAGCCGAAACCACACACAATGTGCGTGGGGCGGGTGGGGCTCGAACCCACGACCTGACGGATTATGAGTCCGCTGCTCTGACCAGCTGAGCTACCGCCCCGTGCCCGGCCATTGTGCCCGCACCGTCGCCTGCGCCGGGCTCCACCACTACATTGACGGGCCTCACCCCCTGGAGGACGTATGCGCACCCGAATCCTCGCCGCCCTTGGCGCCGGAACCCTCGTAGCCACCATCGTCCTGGCCGGCTCCCCCGCCCAGGCAGCCAAGACCAAGACCTTGACGTTCGACGTCGACCTGGTAAGCGCCGGGACGACGTTGCAGACCCTGCCCGGAGACATCACCTACGGCTGGAACGACCTCAACGGGCCAACCCGCTGGGGAAGGTCCGCGGCCCAGATGCGCTTCCTCGGATCGGTCGACTACGTGAGCGGCACCGGTCCATTCGGGGGCTTCGTCACGGTCACCCGGGCCGATGGCACCTCGATCGCCTTCTCAGTCACCGGCTGGGCCACGTCCCCGGCCAAGGAGAAGGGCACGGCCAACGCGAAATTCCGCGGCACCTTCACCGTCATCGGCGGCTCGGGAGCCTACGCCGGAGCCAGGGGCACGGGGACCATGGAGGGCTTCCGCAGGGCTGCCCTGGGCAGCCCGGTCGAACTCACCTTCACGGCCATCGTGCAGCAAGGAAAGTAGTCACAGGGGCCACTTGGGCCCATTTATCCCCAGGTTTATCCACAATTCCGGGCCCCGAGTTTGCCCGTCGTGATCATCCTGTTACCGTGGGACCGGTCCTTGACCGAGCATGTCCTTCCCAGGACGGGCCCGCGACGGGACTGCGACATGCGCAAGCCAGCTTCACCCGTGACGCCCAAGGGATAGAGGATGACCGTGCCGCACTCCCCGCGACGCCTACGTCGAGCGCTTGTCGCTGCCGTTTCCGTCACCGCGCTGACAGCCGCCACCCTGATGGGGATGGGCTCCTCCAGCGCCGACCTGCGCCAGGACGTCGAGAACGCTCAGGCATATCTCGAGGATCTCGAGATGAAGGCCGCCGCGGCCCACGGCCTGGTCGAGGAGGCCCAGTACGCCGTCGAGCAGGTCCAGGGCAAGATCGACAAGACCAAGTCCAAGGTGGCCAAGGCCAAGGCCCAGCTCAAGGAGACCCAGGACACCATCGGGCGCTACGCCGCCACCGCCTACCGGTCGGGCGGCATCGACTCCTCCCTCCAGCTCCTCCTCGTCGACGACGCCCAGCAATTCCTCGACCAGGCGGTCGTCCTCGACATCGTCGCCTCCGGCCAGAGCGCCGCGCTCCGCAAGACCCAGGCGGCCAAGCTCCAGCTCGCCCAGGCTGCCGCCGAGCTCGCCCAGCAGGAGCAGGCCGAGCAGTGGGCCCTGGCCGACCTCGAGGACCGCTCCGCTGAGTTCGACAAGGCTGTCGGCAACGCCGAGTCCTATCTCAACGGCCTCGAGCAGGAGCTCCGCGAGCAGATCGAGGCCGAGCGCCTGCGGCGCGAGGCCGAGGCTCGCGCCGCGGCGGCTGCCGCGGCCGCGGCCCTCAACACCGGGGGCTCCTCATCAGGAGGCTCCTCGACAGGCACCACCTCCGCCAACGGCGGACCCAACGACAACGGGGAGTTCAACTCCGGCGGCGGCGGCTACTCTGGCGGCAGCGGAGTCAGCTCGGACCGTGCGGCGATCGTGGTCTCCTACGCCCTCGCGCAGGTGGGCAAGCCCTACAGCTTCGCGGCTCAGCCGCCCAGCTCCTGGGACTGCACCAAGCTCACCGCAGCCGCCTGGGCCCAGGTCGGCGTTCGCCTCACCCCGTACTCCTACGTCCAGGCGCAGGAGGTGCGTCGCATCTCCCCCGACGAGCTCCAGCCGGGCGACCTGCTCTTCTTCTTCAAGAACGGCGCGCACCACGCCTCGATGTACATCGGCGGCGGCATGATCGTCGAGGCGTCCAGCCCCTCGACCGGCGTACGCGTCACCACGGTGTGGAACTCCTGGAACGTCGCCCACTTCTCCTGGGCCGGCCGTCCCTACGGCTGATCGGCACCCTGATCACGACGAAAGCCCCCGCGTGCTCGCGGGGGCTTTCGTATGCGCTCCCGCACCTGGACTCGAACCAGGAACCACTCGATTAACAGTCGAGTGCTCTGCCAATTGAGCTATGCGGGATTGGCGGACCAAAGGATAGCAACGCCCCCTAGACGCCCAACGTGGACCTCAACTCGGCAAGGGCCGTGTCTGCTTCCGCGCGCAGGCCTGGATCGCGAGGATCCAGTCCGGCATCGAAGGTGACAGTCCAGCGCAGGTCCTTTCCCGCTCGCCGTGCGACGAAGCGCGCACCGAGGTCGCCCCGCAATGCCACGCGCTCGCTCACGACCACGCTCGAGCTGACGCGTTCGTAGACGACGGTGGGCAGGGTCCCTGGATCAGCGAGGGCCACGCGCCAAGAGCGATCCCGGGCGGCAGGTTCGGCCCGGCCTTCCACGACCAGCACGGCGGCTTCGCTGAACGTCGCCTTGCTGATCAGGTCCCACGACAGCCGCAGCAGGTGCGGCACCGGGAGGTAGAGCGCGACATCGGTCGCAATCGCGAAGCCCGCAGGTGGGACCGGCGCCCAGGAGAGCACTCGCTCGCTCTCGACAACGGAGGCGCGCACCTCTGCCGGTGGACGTCGTAGCCACCCCATCTCAGCCCTCGCGCTGATCGCGCAGGTCACGACGATAGGCCTCGAGGGCCATGAGATCGGCGAAGGCCGCCGCCTGCTCGGGCGTCCCCTCGTCCAGTCGCTGCAGTCGTCCTCGCAGCTCGCCGATGCGGCGCGCTGCGTCCATCTCGAGCAAGCGCGCGATCACCGAGGTGGCATATCGGGCATCGACGGTGTGCGACACCGGGAGGGGCTCAACGGCAAGACCTCTCACCCGACCGCGGACCTCGTCGTCAGGGCAGGCCTGCAGCACATCATCGACCCAGGTCAATCCGGTGAGTTCGGGTCGCGGACCACCCGCGGCGGCGATGGCCTCGTGCACTGAGCGCAAAGCGGGATCGGAGTAGGCCTCGGGCTCGACGGAGGCGTACCACGCACTCACGAGCGCAGGCTCCTGCAGCACGCACTTGAGGGCTTCACGCTGTACGGCGTGCACCGGATCGCGGGTGTCGGGCCGCCGCGGCGGCGCTGCGGTGCTGGACCCTCCACCGACGGCGCGCACCACGGTCGCCGGGTCCATTCCCAGCCATCCAGCGAGGCGGCGGGCATACTCCGGACGTAGCGCGGGGTCTTTGATCCTCCCGACGATGGGAGCCGATTCGCGCAGGGCGCCCACTCGACCTTCCGCGCTCTCCAGGTCATACGTCGCCAGGGCAGAGCGGATGGCGAATTCGAAGAGCGGCACCCGATCGTCGACCAGCGAGCGCACCGCAGTGTCGCCATGCTGCTGACGCAGGTCGCAGGGGTCCAGTCCATGCGGCTCCACAGCCACGAAGGTCTGCGCGACGAAGCGCTGGTCATCGTCGAATGCCTTGAGTGCCGCCCGTCGACCAGCCTCATCGCCATCGAAGGTGAAGATGACCTCGCCGCGCATCTTGTCGTCGTCCATGAGGAGGCGGCGTAGGACCTTGATGTGCTCGCCCCCGAAGGCCGTGCCACACGTGGCGACCGCGACAGGCACGCCGGCCAGATGGCAGGCCATGACATCGGTGTAGCCCTCGACGATGACCGCCCGCTGCTGCTTGGAGATCTCCCGTCGCGCCCGGTCGACGCCGTAGAGCACCTGACTCTTCTTGTAGAGGGGCGTCTCGGGGGTATTGAGGTACTTGGGGCCATCGTCATCGGCGAGGAGCTTGCGCGCGCCGAAGCCCACGACATCCCCGGTTAGGTCGCGGATCGGCCAGATGAGCCTGCCGCGGAACCGGTCGTAGACCCCGCGATTGCCCTGGGAGACGAGCCCGGCCGCCAGCATCTCGGCTTCGCTGAAGCCGTGCTGCCGCAGGTGGGACATCAGGGAGTCCCAGGACTTGGGCGCGAAGCCAAGCCGGAAGTCCTCGGCCACCGCGGCGTCGAATCCGCGCTCGGTCAGGAAGGCACGCGCGGGGGCAGCGTCCGGCGAGCGCAACTGGGAGATGAAGTACTCCTCGGCCACCTTGTTGGCCTCCACCAGCCGCGTACGCTGGCCCTGCTGGCGATTGACCCCGGCGCCGCCCTCGGCGTAGCGAAGGGTCACACCGGTCCGCCCGGCGAGCTTCTCCACCGACTCGGCGAAGGTCAGGTGATCGAGCTTCTGGACGAAGGAGATGACATCGCCCCCCTCCTGGCAGCCGAAGCAGTAGTACATGCCGCGGCTAGGGGTGACGTGGAAGGACGGGGACCGCTCGTCATGGAAGGGACACAGGCCCTTGAGCGAGCCTCCGCCGGCCGGCTTGAGTGCGACGTAGTCGCGGACGATCTCGTCGATTCGGGCCTTCTCGCGCACGAGGGCGACATCCTCGTCCCTAATGCGCCCGGCCATAGCCTGATCCTAGGTCGCCTGACGGATCCCCACAGTGGCTATCCCCTGGGCGATGAGGCCTAGCGGCACAGGCGGTCGTGCCAAGCCACGGCGCTGGCGTCGGTGAGACTGGAGACCTGGTCGATCACCACGCGCAGACGGCCGCCGTCATCCGCCGCGGCATCAAATTCCGGGGCGATCCACGGCTCGAGATCGCGTCCGTCCCGGATCACGAGCGTGGCGACGAGCTCCGCCAGCATCTCGCGCTGACGGGCGTACTCCACATCCGCTCCCGCGCGATTCATCACGTAGATGGCCGTCATGGCCTTGAGAGCCGCCACCTCCGCGCCCACGCCCTCCGGCACCACGAGGCGCGCCCCGTAGCGAGTGAGCCGGTCGCCGGGATAGGCCTCGCGCGTCGCTCGCTCGGCTGCCACGCAGAACCGACCGATGAGTCGTGAAGTCGCGGACTTCAACGCGGCAAGATCTCGCTGGGAACCGTCGTAGGAGGTGGGCCAGTAGTCGAGGTCGAGCAGGTGATCGAGTGCTGCACCGATGGATGCGGGGTCGACAAGGGGAAGGTAGCCACGATGCGCGACGTCCATGATGTTCTCGCGTTCGGTCGCGGACGTGAACATGTCCAGCGTGATGAGGCCCGCATGGAGTGCATCCTCGAGATCGTGGACGGAGTATGCGACATCATCCGCCCAGTCCATGACCTGCTCCTCCAAGCAGGTGCGCTCCCCGGGCGCTCCCTCACGCAGCCAGTGGAAGATCTCCTCATCGTCGGCGTAGTAGCCGAACTTGTGGGACTGGCCACCGAGATCGGAGCCCCGTCGATCATCGACCGTCGACGGGTCGCGGCGCGCCCAGGGGTACTTGCACGCGGCATCGAGCGACGCTCGGGTGAGATCGAGCCCGACGCTACGACCCGTCGCCGGGTCGATGACCTTGGCCTCCAGGCGCGTCATCACGCGCAGGGTCTGCGCGTTGCCCTCGAATCCGCCGATGGAGACGGCAAGTCGGTTGAGTTCGCCTTCGCCGTTGTGTCCGAACGGCGGATGTCCCAGATCGTGGGCCAGGCCGGCCACGTCGACGAGGTCGGGGTCGCAGCCGAGTGCCGACCCCATCTCGCGCGCGATCTGGGCGACCTCGAGGGTGTGGGTCAAGCGCGTCCGCGGGAAGTCGGCGCTGCCGGCCACGAGGACCTGGGTAGTCGCGGCGAGCCGCCGCAGGCCCGCTGAGTGCAGGACGCGGGCGCGGTCTCGGGCGAAGGGCGAGCGATCACTCGGCGTGTTGATGACCCAGCGCTCGACATCCGCAGGCGTGTAGCCAGGTGGGACGTTCACGCCGATGACCCTAGTCTGCGGGTGAGACGGCGCCGCAGGCGTCAGCGACTATCGGATCCGCCAGCGCCCAGCGTGGCCCGCGCGGCCTCGAGACGGGCCACTGGCACTCGGAAGGGCGAGCACGACACGTAGTCGAGGCCCACCTCGTCGAAGAAGTGCACCGAATCCGGATCGCCACCATGCTCGCCGCACACACCGCACTTCAGCCCAGGGCGCACGGCGCGTCCCTGCTCGACAGCCAGGCGCACTAGGGCACCCACCCCCTCGCGGTCGATGGACTCGAAGGGCGATACGCCGAAGACACCCTTATCGAGGTAGGTGGAGAAGAAAGCAGCCTCCACATCATCCCGACTGAAGCCCCACGTGGTCTGCGTGAGGTCGTTGGTGCCGAAGGAGAAGAACTGGGCGGCCTCAGCGATCTGACCAGCCGTGACCGCCGCTCTCGGCAACTCGATCATCGTGCCGATCGGGAAGGTTAGATGGCAGCCTTGCGTCGCCTCTACCTCAGCGAGCACTCTCGTGGCCTCCTCCGCCACGAGCTCCAACTCCTGGATCGAGCCCACCAGCGGAATCATGATCTCAGCGCGCGGATCACCCCCGGCTTTCTGGCGCAGGCAGGCGGCCTCGGCGATGGCCCGAACCTGGAGGGCGAAGAGACCGGGCAGCACCAGGCCGAGGCGCACTCCGCGCAGGCCCAGCATGGGATTTTGCTCATGGAGGCGATTGACCGCCTGCAGCATCCGAAGCTCAGGCTCATGCGCCTCGCCGCGCTCCTCCGCGAGCGCGACACGGACCGCGAGGTCGGTGCGGTCGGGCAGGAACTCGTGGAGCGGCGGGTCGATCAGCCTGATGGTGACCGGCAAGCCGTCCATCGCCTCCAGTACGCGCGTGAAGTCCTCCCGCTGAAGCGGCAGGAGCGCATCGAGGGCTCCGCGTCTCTCGTCCTCGTCGCGCGCCAGGATCAGGCGCTCGACGTACTGCTTGCGATCGCCGAGGAACATGTGCTC
>JAULZJ010000316.1:0-1786 GCA_032117435.1 Candidatus Nanopelagicales bacterium
CTCCAGCAGCGGCTCACCCGGATGGGATTCGACTGCGGCCGTCCGGACGGCATTTTCGGTCCCCTGACCGACAATTCCCTGCGCGAATTCCAGCGCAATGTCGGCATGGAGCCGGACGGCACCTGCGGCTTCTCGACGTACTGGGCCCTGGAGCGCCTGACCCGCACGGTCGGCGATGGAGACGCGGTCGCTATCCGTGAGCGCGAGGCCATGGATGCGATGCGCTCAGGTGTGGCCGGCAAGGTCATCGCCCTCGATCCCGGTGGTGCGGATGCCGATCAGCGCTTCGCCCTCGCCGAGGCCACGATCGTCGAGGACGTGTGCGCCCGTATCGAGGGGCGCCTCGCGGCCCTCGGGACGCAGGTCATCTACACCCGCACCCCCACGCCCGAGCTGGTCAACGAGGCCGAGCGGGCGACGCATGCAAATGCCGCCAGCGCAGACCTCCTGCTCTCGCTCCACGTCGAGCGCGTCGAGTTGCCCGGTGCGAACGGCTTCGCGACCTTCTACTTCGGCGCGCCCCTCGGCGAATCGCACTCCGCGGGGGCACGCGTGGCTGCCGAGTACATCCAGGAGCAGGTGTGCAGTCGCACTGACCTGACCGACTGTCGCAGCCACCCGCGCACGTGGGATCTCCTGCGCCTGACGACCATGCCGACGGTGTGGGTGGAGATGGGCTATCTGTCGCACCCGGGTGATGCCGCGCGCCTCTCGGATCCTCGCTTCCGCGACACGCTGAGCGAAGCGATTGCCGCGGCGGTGACCGCATTCTTCACGCCATCCTCGACCTAGGCCCTGGCGCTCGGCACATGCGCTAGCCGATGACGATGTTGCGCCCCACCACGAAGGCGCACTGCAGATCCGCACGAGGTCGATTGGTCGTGAGCAAGTAGGTGGTCACCGGTCGATCGACGCACGGCGCGGGGACCTGCCTGTACGTGACGTGCTGGCTGCTCATGTAGGAGATGAGCCGAGCCCCCTGGATGAAGCCCGCCGTCTGCTGTGCTCCGAGCCACTGGGTGAAGGGGTCGCCCACGGAGTTGACGACCAGGGCCGAGTGCGGGAGCCGCAGTGGCGCGGTGATCTCGGGGAGGGGGCGGCCAAAGCCTTCCGGGAGTCCTGCGCAGACGATCCCTCGCTCGATGACCATGCGTCCGGCCACGGTGAGCCCGGCATCGGCAGCCGACTGGGCGAGGCCGGCGATAATCGCCACGCTGGGGCGCTCGGCGATATCCGAGCAGTTGACCATGAAGGTGAGATACCGGCCCGAGAAGTCGGGCTCGGGCGCGCGCGGTCCTGTAATCAGCGCAGCAGACGTGCCGCGGAAGAACGCGTCGTACCAGAGGTCGACCTGCTTCTTGACGAGGCCGTAGTTGAACTGGGCATTCAGCAGGCCAAGCCAACTGGCGACCGTCTGCCAGCGACTGTAGGACTCCCCGCCGATCTCCCCCGTGCGCTTGTCGAACTCCGCGACGACACGATCCACCTTGGCGGCGAAGCCCTTGCCGTAGCTGCGCGCAAAGACATCGAGTGAATAGAGCCGTCCCCAAGTCTGCATGGAGGCACGCTGCGTGAACGTCGAATTCACCGGCACGGTGCCATCGAGCACCAGTGCTCGGAGACGGCTCGGATATGCCTGCGCGTAGGCCATTCCGATCTGAGTGCCGTAGCTCATGCCCCAATAGGTCCACTGCGAGACGCGCAGGGCCGATCGCAGCGCCTCCAGATCGCGGACGACGTACGCCGTGCCGAGCTTGTCGGCGACAGCAGGGTTCGCAGCCACACA
>JAULZJ010000317.1:0-3093 GCA_032117435.1 Candidatus Nanopelagicales bacterium
ATGACTGCATGCCCGGGACGATCCATCATTGGGAGCGCTTCGTCGATCTTGCTGCACCTTCCGCCATTGAGCGCAGCCACCTGCTCATCGGACCTTGGGACCACGCGGGTACGGACTCAGGACACAATGTGGTTGGCGATCTGATGTTCGGCGATGCCGCCCGCCTGCCGATGCGCCAGATGCGCACCGACTGGTTCCGTCACATCCTCTTCGGCGAGCCGCGGCCGCCCCTGCTGACCGATCGCTTTGTCTACTTCATCGCTGGCTCCGAGGCCTGGCGATCCGCCCCGAGCATCCAGGCAGCCACCGTGGGCGTGCGCCACCTCTACCTGCATTCAATGCCGGGGCCGAACGACGCCTTCCACTCCGGATGGCTGCGTGACACCCCCGACGACGGCCCTGACTACCAGGTGACGATGGATCCGGCTGACCCGCGCACCATCGAGATGGAACTCGTCCCTCGCCCGGGCGCCGCTCCCGACAACCCGCTCTTCGCCCTGGCCTACACCAGCCTGATCATGAGTCACGCGGGCAACGACCCCACCAACCAGATGTTTCCTTTGGCCGTGGACGGTGACGGTGTTGTGTACCACTCGCCGGTGCTGGGCCAGCCTGTCACGCTGGTGGGCAAGCCGACCCTGCGTCTCGTGGCCATCCCCGATCGTCCTGACGTCGACCTGTGCATCCTCGTCCACGAGATCAGACCGGACGGCCAGTCGATCTTCCTGTCCAGCGATCTCATCCGGGTGAGCAGGTGCGTGCCCGAGGGAGCGCTGCGGGTCGGCGAGATCAACGTCATCGACATAGCCGACTTCCGCTTTTGCTCCCGGACGCTGGGTGCGGGATCACGGCTGCGGTTGACCGTGCGCTCCGCATGGTCCTCGCTCACGCTGCCCGGCGTCGATGGACGCTACGCGCACCCCGCCGTCACGCTGCGCATCGTGCATAGGGCCGACGATCCCGCCGTCCTCACCCTTCCCCTCGGTGCGTCGGACTAGGGGGCGATGAGGTAGTCGCCGTCGCGGCTGAAGCCGGCGACGCGTCCCTGTCGCGCGACCTCGAGCAGGTCATCGCGCATGCGCTGGCGCCAGGCGCGCGCCTGAGCCGGATCGCTGCGCCTCAGGGCTTCGATGTCGTCCGGCGTGCGCACCCTCGCGCCGATCTCCGGTGAATGCGCGTCGTTGGCGACAGGGGCGGCGACGTCCCAGCGCACCAGCAGTCGGTCGGACTCGTCACCGGCGTTGATCTCGTCTCCGAGATCGCCGTAGAAGTCGACGAGATAGTCGACCGGCCGCGCTCCTAGACGCCCGAGGTTGAACCACGCATTGCGGCGTACCAGTGGATCGAAGGTCCAGGTGATCGCCGCGACACCTCGCTCGCGGGCCCAATCGCGCTGATGCTCCTTGAGGGCCGTCCCCACGTGCAACCCACGGGCAGCGGAGACGACACCCGTCACGTGGGAGTGCAGGGAGAGCTCGCCGTGGTGGATGGCGAGGAAGCCGAAGGATGCGCCGACCATGCGGTCACCGTCGAAGGCTCCAGCGACGTAGCCGTCAGCATGCGACATGGCGCGCAGCAGGTCCAGGGGCAAGCGCGGGGCACCCTCGCCCCAGACCTCGGCGAAGACCTCGTTAACCGTCTCGAGTTCCGGGAGGGTCATCAGCGCACGAATCTGGACGGGCGTCGGATCGGTCGACACGATGGGTCTCTCGCTAGGTGGAGGACTTCTCGACGGTGAACGCCTCGACGAGCGCCAGAATCGCGACCTGCACGACGCTGCGATCCCCGATCGTACGGGAGGTGATCTGGTCGTTGGCCCGCCGTCGGAGCAGGTAGCCAGCCTCCACCGCCTCGATGGCCCAGACCAGGTCCTCGACGGACAAGCCCGGCGCCATGCAGCGACCGCCGTGGTCGAGGATCACCTCGAGGATCGCGCCCGTTTCGGCGACGTACTGGTCGTTGCCCTGGGCGTTGATCATCGAGGCGAGTTGCTGGGGGGGTGCGAGGGCGGCCATGCCGAGCACGAGGAACATGGTGGGTTCCTCGTAACTCACCTCGAAGTCCTTGCCGAAGCATCGGGCGACGAGTGCGCGCCAGTCCGCTTCCTCGCGCAGCCCCTCGTGGAGCTCCGCCTTGACCTGATCGATCTCCGGCGTCGCGGCGTCGAGCAGGATCTTGTCGAGCAGTGCCTGCTGGAAGTCCTCCTGGCTTAGCCAGATGTTGTAGGCAGCGCCTGTGGTCATCTGGGGCGCGGAGGGGTCGCGCGTGCGCAGTATTCGGTTGACCTCCTCGAGCGCATCGGTGATGCGCACCCCCGCGAGCGGGTTGCTCGACCCGTCGAGATCGCCGTTCGATCGCGCGACCACGACCTGGACCGCGGCCTCGAGCAAGAGTTCGCGCGTCTCCTCGCGGGTGCGTCGCTTGCGGGTCATCGAGGGCCTCCCACGCGCCGCGCGAGGAAGTCGGCGACGAGCAGCATCGTCAGCGCCTCCTCCTCGGAGTGGCAACTGTGCGAGCTTTCCTCGAGTATGTGCCACTCGGAACCTGCGATGCCGCGATGAAGGGTGGTCATCACGGCCGGGGTGGCCTCATCGTAGCGACCGCTGAGGAGCAGGGTCGGGGTGTCGACCTCGCCGAGTCGCGGCCGGACATCCCAGCCGTCGAGCTCCTTGAGCGACCCGTTGGTGGGGAACTCGGTGCCCCCCGTGGCCAACTCGTACACCCGGCTATTGGCCTCGAAGATGGCGAGGGCCTCGGCCTCCCACGGCGGCGGATCGTCCATGCGCAGCACATGCGTGCGCTCCCACACGGCATACGCCTCCTTGAAGGCCGGGCTGCCCACTCGTCCCGCCTCCTCCTCCGCCTCAAGTACGGCAAGGACGTCGGGCGGCAGTTCGCTGCGCAGTCGCAGTGTCTCGGCGTTCCACTCCTCGATGCTGGCGGGACCGCTCATGAGCACGAGACCGCGCACGCCGTCGGCACCGGCGAGGACATGCTCCAGAGCGAGCATGACGCCCCAGGACTGGCCGACGAGGATCACCTCGTCGAGACCGAGGTGCTCGCGTAGTCGACTGAGCTCAGTGCGGAAGAGAT
>JAULZJ010000318.1:0-6590 GCA_032117435.1 Candidatus Nanopelagicales bacterium
TCGGCTGTCGGCTACCCGATCGTGAATTACGACTTCCCCTTCAGCATCGCGCCAGTGCCGTCATACGCCAAGCCCGGCGGCAAGGCAGCCTCGACCTGGACACGAGTCAGTGAGCAGGCGATCAGCCTCGGCGACATGAGCGGCTTCGAGCTCCGGCACTTCGACGGGTGAGCCCTCCCTAGCCCTGCAGGAACGACAGCCGCACCTCGCGCCGGGGATTATCGGCATTGGGATCGACCAGGACGAGGCTCTGCCAGGTGCCCAATTGCATGCGTCCGGCGAGCACAGGCACGGTGACACTCGGCGAGATGAGCGCGGGGAGCACATGATCGCGGCCGTGACCGGGCGAGCCGTGGCGATGGAGGTACGCCGCACCGCGCGGCAGGAGTGATTCCAGGGTCATCCCCAGGTCCTCCTCCGATCCAGCGCCGGTCTCGAAGATCGCCACTCCAGCAGTCGCATGTGGCACGAAGATCTGGAGCAGGCCATCACCGCGACCCCGGCAAAAATCTGCCGCAGCGCTCGTGAGATCGGTGGTGAGTCGGCCGCCTGTGGTCAGGCTGAGCAGGGAGGAATCCATCTGTCCATCGTGCCGCACTTCACGACTCGCCCGCCGATGATCGAGGAGTGCGGCCGAGTCTTTGCTTCTCCGTCCGTCGCGGTGGGCCATCTCGGACCGACATCTGGGCCGATCGCAGAGTCCATCGGCTAGGCGCAGAGCGTGTTCCAGTGGGAGGTCGCCTTCGGCGACCTAGTTCTCGTCGTCCTCGCGATCAACTACTGGGGCGAGGCCGATGGCCCGCCGGCCGAAGCACGGTGTCCTGGGCGTGGGGGGTCTGCGCTAGCACCCCGCACGCCCAGGACTCGGCGCTACTGCAGCAGCGTGACCGAGGCGGAGCCGATGCGCATGCCGTCCGCGAAGACGTGGGTACCCAGGGCCGAGTTGAGGATCCCGGCAACACCGGGCGCCAACTTGACCGTGTAGGCGCCGGACTTCTGCTTCTTTAGCGTGAAGATCGTGGCGGTGCCCAGATCGGTATCCGTCGCATAGACCCGGCCCTTCAGCGTCCCCTTCGCTGGATCGATCGTGAGGTTGCTGACCACGACAGTCCGCCAGCCCATGGCGCTTGTGTGGGACAGGAACAGCGATCCGTCGTGCTCCAGCTTGCCCTTCTTCTGGTCGCTGATCGGGAACTCCAGCGCTACCTTGCCGGGTGACAGGATGGTGCTGCCGCCGGGATACTCGCCATTGACGTAGACATTCGCCTGGAGCAGTGCCTTGGTTACGTCGTAATTGACTCGGACTTCAGTGACCCCGGTCGCTGACCTCTCGGCCGCCGTTGCGACAGCAGGGGCCAGTGCCACAGCGGCGAGGCCCGCTGCCGCTGCGAGTGCGATGAGTTTCTTCATGTGGTGCCCTTCTCGACACCGGGCGCAGTCACGCCCGAGAGACATGACCCTACGCCGGCTCGTCGGGTGGTGCCTCACCGGATGACTTGGGCTTGAGGTAGAGAACCGCGATTCCCGCGACGACGACGACCGCACCGATGGCCGTGTACATCGGCTGCCCGGTCATGAAGCTCTCCTCCAGGAAGCCCAGCGAGAGGGCGACCCAGAAGCCACCGATCATGATGAGCACGAGTCCGATGGTGCGGCGCAGCGGGGTAAGTTCCTTCATGCGTCGATCCTCTCAGGCACCATGATTCACTGCCGCGTGAGGAACCACTGCACCGAAGCGTAGGAGTCCTCTCCCTCGAGCAACTCCCCGACGATCACCTGGCCCGACCAGTCGCCGGAGGTGATGTCGAAGTAGGACGCGCCGAATTGGATGGAGTCGGGATCCGCAAGGCTGAAGCCTGCTCCGGCGAGTGCATCCGAGGCGTAGAACTCCTGCAGGGACGTGAGCTGATCGGCAGGGAAGCGCCAGGTGGCTGTGACGAATCCGGACGACGCGGGAAGGTAGTTGAGCTCGACGTCGCCGATTCCCTCGCCCACTGCGGTGAGCTCACCGCCGCTCGGGATCGGAAGTGAGCCCAGCCATGCCGGTTGCGGTATCTCGGAGGCATTCGCCTCCAGGGCGAATTCCGCGGGGGGCTCACCCGGGCGGGGATCCGTCGAGGACATGTAGGCGATGCGAAGGCCATCGGCCTCGCGCGTCATGACGAGCGTGCTGCTCGAATCCGTCGTGGAAATCGAGTTGTACGTCCATCCATCGGGCGCCGCTGCTCCGTAATTCTCGAGTTCTGCCTTCGACGGGGCAATATCCAGGCCAATCACCTGGGTGGCCTCGAGGGCATCGCCCCAGCGCTCCACGAGACGTCCGGCGCCCACCACCGTGCCGGTCGGCAGTGGCACGTCCCCGTCGAAGAGGGGCAGCGCAGACGCGAAGTCGGCACTGCCACTCGCGGCACCGATGAGGTCGGCGTAGGGGGCGAGTGCGGCGTCGACGACATCTGCGAAGGCCGATGTGGTCACTGCTGGCGACGACGACGTGGACGACAACGACGGGGATGGATCCGAGGACTGCTCCCCGGTGGACGATACCGCTTCCGTGGGTGGAGCAGTCGAAGCGGCTTCCTGCGCGCTCCCGGCGCATCCAGAGAGTGCAAGCACACCCGCGGCCAAGGAGACCACGGTGGGGGTCCGGCGCATTCGGCAAGGATAGGTGAGATCCCCGCACGTGCGGCCGTTTCGTTTAGTCTCGTGGAATGCGCGACCTCCTCACGCGGACACTCGCGCGCTATCGCGCCCTCGATCTGGAGTACGCCGCTCTTCGGGTCGTGGGACGTGGGCTCTTCCTCGCGGTCATGCTCATGGTTGCCTTCCTCTATGTCTTCATCCAGGTGACGGACGTCATCGCTGGGGCAAATGAGGTGCTGATCCCCACCCTCGTCGTGAACCCCGAAGTCGATCTTGGCGCCCTGGCACAGGGCGCCTTCTCCCGGACAAGCGCCTCGGTCGTCAGCGTGATCGGGGCCGTGACGCTCGTCCTCTCCGCTCTCTTCACCGCCCATGCGCTGCGCCGCGGCAGTCATCGGGCACTCCTCGGCGATAACGCCGACACGATCCGACTGCTCTCCTGGCGCACCATCGCACTGGCATGCGCACTCAGCGCCGCCATCCTCGCCACCTGGCTGCTCACGCTCGCCACGTCCATCCGGCATCGCGCCTGGGTCACGCTCATCGGTGCCGACGTCAGCACCCTCACGGTGGACATTGGCAAGGGCCTCGCCATCGTCGCCAGCCTGCTCATCATCGGGGTCGGCGTGATCATCGTCGTGAGAGTGGTCCTGGGACGCATCCCGTCCCGCTCGTTCGTCGCCGCCGTGCTCGTCGCCATCATCGTCGTGGCCGCGAATTTCGTACTCCTCTACACATACGTCGGGGCGCTCATCAACCCGGCAGTATCGGCGGGCATCGTGCTGGTGTTCGCGCTGTTGCTCTGGGTCAATATCTCCGTGCGCGCTTACCTCGGGGCCCTGTGCTGGGTCGTCACGGCGCCGTCGACCGAGTCCCCATGAGCTCGCAGTGCCGTCCGCATCACCCCGCGGGTGCCAGGGTGAGAGTCGCCTCCGCGGCCTGCTCGACCGCCTCAGCGCTCCATGCCCACGGGAACTGAGCCCCCGACTGCCACGCATCGACCTGATCCTCGTAGTTCGGATTGAAGGCGTGACCGCTATTGCCGGTGAGGTTGACCCAGGTGGAGTTGTCGAAGTTCGCCATGTCGACGACCTGGCGCATGCTCGGCACCCAGGTGACCTCGAATCCCTCGCTCGGCGTCCACCCCGTCGCGTTGACGATGCCGCTGCCGCCCGCGGTGTCGATCGGGCCGCGGTTGAAGAGCGCCTCGATCGGCGGGATGCCCGAGGCGCCGAGGGTGCCGTGCTCGAGAGTGAGGTTGTGCAGCGCGCCCCAGCGCCATGCGCCTGCGTCATCCCCCTGCAGGCTCACCATGTCCTGGAGTGCCGCGTCGAGACTCGCGGTGATGACCGCATCACGCCCCTCGGTCTCGGTCGTGCTCGGATCATCCCACCAGGGATCGTCTGGTGAGTCCCACAGCGTGCGCATCACCTCGAAGAACTGATCGTCGCCGCTCGCCGAACTGATGTCGGTCCCCGTCTTGGAGTCGAACATCCGCGTGATCAATTGGCGCCAGAAGGCATTGAAGTAGGCCGCGGGCGCGGAGTCGATGCCCTGCTGGTAGTCCCACCCGTCGAGCAGTGCCATCGCTGGCTGTGTCGCGGCCTGCACGGGCATGTCCGCGATGCGCGGGACGAGGAAGTCGGCGTTCGCACTCCAGTTGTCCATCTGGAGAGCCTGCATATCAGCGACGGTGAAGGGCTGTCCCTGCTCGATCTGCGCCGTGATGAGATCGACGATGCGCTGGCTGCGTGCGCCGTAGGACCAGTCGTCGGTGATGAAGTAGGGATAGTCCGCGCCGATGACGGCCTGGTTCGCCGTGACGATCCAGCCCTCGGGCGGGTTGTAGGCGAACGGTAGATCCTCGAAGGGGATGCTGCCCGTCCACCCGATGTCGCTCGACCAGCCGGGCACCGGCCACTTGCCGTCGTACCCCTCGCGGATCGGGATGACACCCGGCATCTGGTAGCCGATGTTGCCGTCGATGTCGGCGTAGAGGAGGTTCTGCGCGGGTACCTCGAGGATCGCGGCCGCCTCGCGGAATGCCGTGAAGTCCTGAGCACTATTGAGCAGGGCGAAGGCGTCGAACGTCGTGCCGGGCTGCAGCGCCGTCCACCGCAGCGCGACAGCGTAGTCACTGCCCGGATCGCCGACATCGGCATAGCCGGGCGCGGGCACGGGTGCCTCCGCCCCGATGGTCACGTAGTTGTCCCCCGCCTCCGCGACCTCGGAGATGAGCGGGCCCGACTCCGTGGCGCGGATGGTGATGTCGACCGGATCGCCACCCGCGACCTCGATACGCTCCGTGCGCACATCAAGCGGCACGAGCTCACCGTCGTACTCGTAGGAATCGCCTTCGACTCTGGTGAGCACGAGGTCCGTGACATCGGGGCCGGTGTTGGTGAAGCCCCACGCGAATCGATCCGTATGGCCGATGAAGACACCGGGCAGTCCGGCCATGGTCCAGCCGCCCACCGCGACAGGGCACTCCGGCGTGACCGTGCGGCAGCGCAGGTTGGCCTGGTACCACAGGCTCGGCATGCTCGGCGCCAAGTGCGGATCGTTGGCGAGGATCGGCTTGCCCGTCGTCGTGTGGCGCCCGTCGACGGCCCAGGAGTTGGAGCCGATGCCCTTGCCCGCCGGCCCGAGCCACGGGTCGAGCAGTGCCGATGCAGCGAGCACGTCCTGCAATGTCTCGGCGATGCCGCTGACCTCGTCCGGCTCGACGCGCATCGCGGCAGCCGCGGCCGTGGCAGCGGATCCGTCAGCCACCGAGAAACCACCGACGATCGGCCGATTCCGGTCATAGGGGTACGGCGGGAAGACCTGCTCGGCCTGCGCCACCGAGGTGGCCGAGGCGAGGACGACCCGGTAGATCTCGTCGTTCATGTTGCCGCGGAGGTCCCAGGCGAGTGCCTTGAGCCACGCGACGGAGTCCGCGGGGGTCCACTCCTCGATGACGTAAGAAGGATTCGTCAGCCCGAGGACTGCGTATTCCAGGCTGATATCCGACTTGGAGCGGCCGGCGAGATAGGCGTTGACGCCCGCGGCGTAGGAGTCGAGCATGAGTCGTGAGGTGTCATTGAGCATGGGCACCTCCTGCTCGGCGATCCTGCGCCAGCCGAGCGTGCGCAGGAACGCATCCGTAGGCACCTGGCTCTCGCCGAACATCTCCGAGAGGCGGCCCGCAGTGATGTGACGACGTACATCCATCTCCCAGAAGCGATCCTGGGCATGGACGTATCCCTCGGCGAACATCAGGTCGGCGAGGCTGTCGCCATACATCGTGGGGATGCCGAGCTCATCGCGCACGACATCGACCGGCGCCGCGAGTCCCGCCAATTCGATCGTGCCGCTGGTCTGCGGCCAGCTCCGCTTGACGGTCCACTGCAGGAAGGAGGACAGCGTCGCCAGGACGAGGACGAGGACGATGGCGAAGATGCCCAGGATCCAGGGCCATCGGCGACGCCTGGGGGCAATGGGGGTCGTCATCGGGCAAGAGTAGGACTCAGGAGGCCCGCGGGGATGCCCAATTCGCGCTCGGCCATGACCCGCGACCAGGCATCGACCTGCCCCGATGTGAGGACATCACCGTGGGCGACGACCTGGAGCACGAGCCCATCGAGGAGGGACAGGATGCGCCAGGCACTCGCGTCCGGGTCATCGCATGCCATCTGCCCCGACGCGACGCCGTCTCGGATGATCTCCGCCAGGGCGCGCTGCCATTCCTCGTTGAGCCTGCGAGAGGTACGCCGCAGCGCGGGTCGGCGTGAGGCCTCCGCCCAGGCATCCAGCCAGATCTGCATGCCGGAGTCGCGGCTGGCATCCCGTGCGCCGCGGTCGTAGGTGCCGAAGAAGATCGCCAGGCGCTCGAGCGGATGCCCGCCCTGCGCGATGGCCGCGATCACCTCCCCGAGATCAGCGCGCGCCTCCTGCTCGAAGGCCTCCGC
>JAULZJ010000319.1:0-1898 GCA_032117435.1 Candidatus Nanopelagicales bacterium
CCTGGAAGTCGCGGATCACCGGACCGCGAGTCGAGACGACCTCCTCGCCGCGCGCAAGACGGTCGATGACATCGACCGCGCTCTGCGGCGTCTGGCAATCCATGAACTCCCAATCGACGGTCATCACGGGAGCGTGAGTGCAGGCTGCCTGGCACTCGATGCGCTCGAGCCAGAAGGTCCCGTCGGCATCGCGCTCGTCATGTCCCGCGCCCAGTCGCTCGGACACCGCCTCGTAGACGGCATCGCCGCCCAGGAGGGCGCAGAGCGTATTGGTGCACACACCGATGTGATGCCTGCCCACCGGGCGGCGCTTGTACATCGTGTAGAAGGTCGCGACGGCGGTGACTTCCGCCGTCGCGAGGCCGAGCTCATCGGCGATGACCTGCATGCCCTCGGGTGTCACTTCGTCATCGATGCTCTGGACCAGGTGCAGCAGGGGCATGACCGCGGACCGGGACTCGGGATACCTCGCGATGATCTCGCGCATCTGCGCCATCACGCTCTCGTCGTACGCCATCAGCGATCCACCCCACCCATCACCGGATCGATGCTGGCCACGGCGGCGATGACGTCGGAGATCATGCTGCCGTTGGACATCGCTGCAGTGGCCTGCAGGTTGTTGAAGGAGGGGTCGCGATAGTGCACGCGATAAGGGCGGGTGCCCCCGTCACTGACGATGTGCACGCCGAGCTCACCGCGCGGTGACTCGATCGCGGAATAGACCTGCCCGGTGGGCACTATGAAGCCCTCGGTCACGAGCTTGAAGTGATGGATGAGGGCCTCCATCGACTCGGCCATGATCTCCTTGATGTGCTCGGGTGAATTGCCCTGGCCATCCCCGCCGATCGACAGGCGCGCTGGCCAGGCGATCTTCTTGTCCTCGATCATGACCGGACCCGGACGAAGGCGATCGAGAGCCTGCTCGACGATCTTGATGCTCTCCTGCATCTCGGCGACGCGGATAAGGAATCGACCGTAGGCGTCGCAGGTGTCCTGGGTGGGCACGTCGAACTCGTATGTCTCGTAGCCGCAATAGGGCTGCGACTTGCGCAGGTCGTGCGGGAGGCCCGTGCTGCGCAGGATCGGCCCGGTGATGCCTAGCGCCATGCAGCCGGCCAGGTCGAGATAGCCCACTCCGACGGTGCGCCCCATCCAGATCGCGTTGTCGACGAGGAGGTCCGTCGTGTCCTTCATCCGCTTCCTGAGCAGGGGGAGGGTCTCGCGAATGCGGGCGACCTGGTCATCGGTGATGTCCTGAGCGACGCCACCCGGTCGCACGAAGGCGCTATTCATGCGCAGTCCGGTCACCATCTCGAAGATGTCGAGGATGAGCTCACGCTCGCGGAAGCCAAAGGTCATCGCGGTGAGCGCGCCCAACTCCATGCCGCCCGTCGCCAGGGCGACCAGGTGGGAGGAGATGCGATTGAGCTCCATCATGAGCACGCGAATGGTCTTGGCACGCTCCGGGATCTGGTCGGTGACCCCGAGGAGCTTCTCCACGCCGAGGCAGTAGGCCGTCTCGTTGAAGAAGGGCGAGAGGTAGTCCATGCGAGTGACGAAGGTGACACCCTGGGTCCAGGTGCGGAACTCCATGTTCTTCTCGATGCCCGTGTGGAGGTATCCGATGCCGCAGCGCGTATCGACGACGGTCTCGCCTTCGAGCTCGAGGATGAGCCGGAGCACGCCGTGGGTCGACGGGTGCTGCGGCCCCATGTTGACGACGATGCGCTCGCGCTCGCCCTCGTCGGGGGCCGAGATCGAGTCCCAGTCGCCCCCCGAGACGGTGTAGACGGTGCCCCCGGTCGTCTCATAGGAGAGCGAGTAGGGGTCCTCGGTCGGCAGTTCGCCCTCGTAGACAATGCCCTCGTCGGCGATGGTCTGGTCAGTCGACATCAGGT
>JAULZJ010000320.1:0-3609 GCA_032117435.1 Candidatus Nanopelagicales bacterium
CGACCGAATGGCTGCTCTGGGACCTCGTTGTCGACCGAATGGCTGCCTTTCGGTCGACGCGGGCCGGCCGGAACCCATCAGGGGAATCTGATGTACAACTCTCCGCAAAACTGATATATCTAGGCCTATGACCTCGGCCGTACTCGTCCAGCCCGACTTCCGGGGCGGGGAGTCGCAGGCGGACCTGGCCTACCGCGAGATCCGGGCCCTCATCGTCACCCTCGAGATGGCCCCCGGTGCCCTCATCAGCGAGCCCGAGCTGCAGGAACGCCTCGGCCTAGGCCGCACCCCCATCCGCGAGGCCCTGCGCACGCTCGCGCATGAGCGCCTCGTCGAGGTCTACCCGCGTCGCGGCATGTTCGTCGCCGCCCTCGACACCCGGGACCTCTCTGCTCTGTCGGAGGTGCGCGAGGAGATGGAGCCCTTCGCGGCGCGCCTCGCCGCAGAGCGGCGCACAGACGAGGACATCCTCATCATCGATGCACTGCTCACCGACATCGACGCCATCGCGGCAGCCCCCGACATGCGCGCCCTCATCGAGCTCGACCAGCGCATCCACCACCACGTCTACCACTGCGCGCACAACGACTTCCTGCAGTCGATGTGCGACCAGCACTACATGCACGCCCTGCGCATCTGGTTCCTCGCCCTCGACCGGGTCCTGCACCTCGAGGACGCGGTGGCCGAGCACCGAGATCTCCTCCTGGCCATCCGCGACGGCGACGCCGAGCGGGCGGCCCAGGTCATGTCCTCCCACGTCCACGGTTTCGAGGCCGAGGTACGCCGGGCCATCTAGCACGAGCACCACCCGATCAGCACGACTCGAGAGGAAGACAATGAGCACCCTGCCGAACAAGGCCAAGTGCGTCGTCATCGGCGCCGGCATCGTGGGCAACTCCGTGGCCTACCACCTGGCGCGCCTGGGCTGGCGCGACATCGTCCAGATCGACAAGGGCCCGCTGCCCAACCCCGGCGGCTCCACCGGCCACGCGTCGAACTTCATCTTCCTCGTCGACCACAACAAGGAGATGGCGCAGCTCACGCTCGACAGCCTCGCGCAGTACAAGGAGCTCGACACGTTCTTCGAGTCCGGCGGCATCGAGGTCGCGCGCACGCCCGAGCGCATGCAGGAACTCACCCGCCGCATCACGTCGGGCAAGTCGTGGGGAATCGAGGACATGAGCCTGCTCACCCCAGATGAGGTCAAGGAGATGGTCCCCTTCATCGACGAGACCGTCATCCTCGGCGGCTTCTACACCAAGGGCGTCGGCGTGTGCGATTCACTGCGCGCCGGCACGCTCATGCGCGAGAAGGCCATCGAGATGGGCGCCCTGCAGTCCTTCGCCAATGTCGAGGTCGAGGACCTCACGGTCACCGATGGCCGCATCAAGGCCGTCGTCACCGATCAGGGCACCATCGAGGCGGAGTACGTCGTCATCGCCACCGGCTGCTGGAGCCGCCAGATCGCTGCCATGGCCGGCGCCGAGATCCCCCTCACCCCGGCCGTGCACCAGATGAAGGACATCGGCCCCGTCGCGATGTTCGCCGATGCCAAGGGCGACCTGGAGTACCCCATCGTCCGCGACATGGACACCAACATGTACGAGCGCCAGCACGGCACGGGCCTGGAGATCGGCTCCTACGCCCACCGCCCGATCCTCTACGACGCAGAGGACATCCCCTCGAACGCCGAGGCTGCACTCTCCCCCACCGAGTTCCCCTTCACCCCGGAGGACTTCGCCGATCAGGACGAGCACGCACTCGAGCTCATGCCCGAGATCGTCGGCGACGAGAAGGCCCAGGAGAAGTACGCCATCAACGGCCTGCTCTCGCTCACCCCCGACGGCATGCCGATCCTCGGCGAGACACCCGAGGTCAAGGGCCTGTGGTCCGCTGCCGCGGTGTGGGTCAAGGAGGGTCCGGGTGTCGGACGCGCCATGGCGGAGTGGATGGTGCTCGGCCAGCCCGAGATCGACCTGCATGCCTCCGATATCGCCCGCTTCTACCCCGGTCAGACCACGACCAAGCACATCAAGGACCGCACGTCCGAGGGCTTCAACAAGACCTACGGCATCGTGCACCCCGCCGAGCAGTGGGCGTCCAACCGCGAGGTGCGACTCTCGCCGTACTACGAGCGCGAGAAGGCCCTCGGCGCTGTCTTCTACGAGACGGTCCAGTGGGAGCGCCCCTTCTACTACGAGTCCAACTCTGGGCTCGTCGAGAAGTACGGCGACGCCGTGATGCCGCGCACCGCCGAGTGGGAGTCCCGGTGGTGGTCGCCCATCATCAACGCCGAGCACCTGCAGATGCGCGAGACCGCGGGCCTGGTGGACCTGACCGCCTTCGCGCTCTTCGACATCACCGGTCCGGGCGCTCTGGCCACCGTGCAGCAGGTCTGCATGCGCCAGATGGACGTCGCCGTGGGCAAGGTCGTCTATACCCCGGTGCTCGCCCCCAATGGCGGCTTCCGCTCCGACCTCACCGTCATGCGCCTCGGCGATGATCACTTCCGCGTGGTCACCGGCGGTGCGCACGGCATGAGCGACTTCAAGTGGTTCAAGGACCACGCCGCTGAGGGAGCGACGTTCACCAACCTCACCGATGACATCTCCACCATCGGCCTGTGGGGCCCGAACGCCCGCACGATCCTCTCGGCCGTTACCGATGCCGACGTGAGCAACGAGGGCTTCGGCTTCGGCACCTGCCGTGAGATCACGATCGCGGGCAAGACCGTCCTCGCCTCGCGCATCTCCTACGTCGGCGACCTCGGCTGGGAGCTCTACGTCTCCATGGCT
Organism: Candidatus Nanopelagicales bacterium; assembly: GCA_032117435.1. Taxonomy (GTDB): domain Bacteria; phylum Actinomycetota; class Actinomycetes; order S36-B12; family S36-B12; genus Mxb001. Next base: position 2,796 of record JAULZJ010000320.1, read on the forward strand.
GATGGCGGGGCGGTGTGGGACGCGATCTGGGCCGCCGGCCAGTCCCACGGCCTCATCCCCGTGGGCATCGGCGTCTACGGCACCACCGGCCGCCTCGAGAAGGGCTACCGCGCGTACGGACCCGAACTCGAGGGCGACTTCACCGTCGTCGAGGCCGGCATGAGCCCTAAGAAGATCAAGGAGGCCGACTTCATCGGTAAGGAGGCGCACCTGCGCCACCGCGAGTCAGCACCCGCAGCCACGATGTGCCTGCTCACAGTCGACGACCACACCTCGTCCACCGGTGAGAAGCGCTACATGCTCGGTGGCGAGCCAATCCTCACCAAGGACGGCCAGCCGATCACCGATGCACACGGTCGCCGCTCCTACGTCACCTCGGCAGGCTCGGCGCCGTCGGCCGGCAAGCACGTCCTCATGACGTACCTGCCCCCTGAGTACTCCTCGCCCGGCACGCACCTGGTCGTGGAGTACCTCGGTGACCAGTACCCCGTCACCGTCGAGGGCTCCGGCGCGATCTTCGACCCGGCGAACGATCGGATCATGTCGTGAACATCGCCGTCTGCATCAAGCGGATCCCGCTCTCACCCGGTAGGTGGAGCCTCACCGCCGATGAGACCGCGATCGACACGAGCGGCAGCGCCATGGGCTGGACCCTCAGCCCGCACGAGGAGTGCGCCGTCGAGGCGGCCGTCCAGCTCGCCGAGGGTGACGGGTCGGTGACCGCGTTCTCCCTCGGCACCGCCGACTCGGCGGAGCAGATCCGCGAGGTCATGGCGGTGGGCGTCGACCGCGGCGTGCTGCTCGAGACCGACGG
>JAULZJ010000321.1:0-4440 GCA_032117435.1 Candidatus Nanopelagicales bacterium
TGATGCCCGGCTCGATCTCGATGGTGGGCGGCAGGCACGACGACACAGCACGCGTGAAGATCTCGACGTCGACTCCGGCGCTCGCGAGGCGGCGCGAGGTCTCGAGGACGTAGACGTTGAGGCCGCCGGCATCGCCCGTGCCCGGCTGGTCAAGGGGAGAGGTGTGCAGCGACACGACGGCGACCCGGCGGGGCCGGGGATCGCGCAGGTATCGGCTCACAGCCACCTCCCGAGGGCTGAACGACTCACCAGTGTGGCCCATTCCCGGCGCCGGGGCACATCGGCCTCACCGCCTCGGTCGAGCGAACGCTCAGGGGGTGGCCTTGAGCGACACTCCGGCGTAGGGCTCCCCGGTGACGATCGTCACCACGCGCCGGGTTACGGACACGGCATGGTCGGCGTAGCGCTCGTAGAAGCGCGAGAGGAGCGTGACATCGATAGCGGCCTCGACGCCGTGCTTCCACGACGGCGAGAGGACGATGCGGAAGAGTTCACGGTGCAGGTGGTCCATCTGCTCGTCGTGACGGGCGATGTCTGTGGCCAGCGAGACATCCTTGGTCGCGATGACGGCACCGGTCTTGGACACGATGGCCTCGGCGATGCCGCCCATCTCGGCAAAGGTCCCGCGCAGTTCCTGGGGGATTGCGGCTGCGGGATAGCGCATGCGTGCCTGCTTGGCGACATGCTCCGCCAGGTCGCCCATGCGCTCCAGCGACGAGGCGATCCGCAACGCGCCGATGAGGATGCGCAGGTCGGATGCCACCGGAGCCTGGAGCGCGATGACGTCGAAGCACTTCTCCTCGGTCTCGGAGGTGATGACATCGACCTGGGCGTCGGCCGCGATCACCTCCTCCGCAAGCCGGAGATCCGCGTCGAGCAGCGACTGAGTCGCTCGGTTCATGGCCGAGCCGACAAGCCTGGTCAGATGGACCAGGTCGTCGCTGATCGCATCGAGCTCGGCGGTGAAAGCCTCACGCACAGGGCACCTCCCGATCGCACATGGTGTCCAGCGTAGGTGAATGCCTCATGAGCACGAGGTAAACACCCGTCCCGGGCGGGTGAACGATCGGACAATCCTGGCGCCCGGGCCGCCCGCCTCGCGTGCGCGCCGCCCCACGCCGCCTATCGTGGGGCCATGGTCGGCCGTCCTGCCCGCGCCTCACGCCCCGTGGAGTTCACTCCGGGGTCGGCGCGACCTGTCCCGGACGATGTCGTCGGCCTGCTCACCGTGCTCCCGATGGCCTCCCTCCTGGTGGATGCCGACGGCAACGTCCTGCGGACGACCCCGCGTGCCGAGGCCCTGGGACTTGTCCGTCGTGACGCGCTAGCGGTGGCCGATGTCCACGAGCTCATCCGCGCCTGCGCAGAGCGAGGAGTGCCCCAGGATCGCGAGATTCGCGTGCGCCGCCCACCCCTAGGCAGGGGCATGCTCGACCTGAGGGCGACGGTCGCACCCCTATCCGGCGGGACGTACGTCGTCCTGGTCGAGGACCTGGCCGAGGAGCGTCGCGTCGATGCCGTACGGCGTGACTTCGTCGCCAACGTCAGCCATGAGCTCAAGACCCCCGTCGGCGCCCTCGCACTGCTCGCCGAGGCGATCCTCAGCTCATCCGATGATCAGGTGAGCGTGCAGCGCTTCGCCGAGCGCATGATCGTGGAGTCGTCCCGTCTGTCGTCGCTCATCAACGACATCATCGAGCTGTCCCGCCTCCAGGGCGATGATCCCCTCGCCCGGGCCGCGGCATTCGAGATCGACTCCGTGATCGCGCAGGCCGTCGACGAGGTCCGACCCTTCGCCGAGGCCCGTGGCATCGAGCTCGTCGTCATGGGTGCGCCCGGGGCGGAGATGGTCGGTGACCGGCAGCAGGTCCTCACTGCGCTGCGCAACCTCGTGAACAACGCGGTGACCTACTCCCCGGACGAAACCCGGGTGGCCGTCGCCGCGCGGACCGACTCGGGCATGGTCGAGATCGACGTCAAGGACCAGGGCATCGGCATCGCCTCTCACGACCTGGACCGCATCTTCGAGCGCTTCTACCGGGCCGACCCGGCGCGCTCACGTGCTACTGGGGGCACGGGGCTGGGTCTATCGATCGTCAAGCACGTGTGCGAGAACCACGGTGGCGACGTGGCGGTGTGGTCCGAATTCGGCGTCGGCTCGACCTTTACCCTGCGGCTGCCGCTGGCCAGCAGCACCATGCCTGGCGAGCTTGTCGCGCTGCTGAGCCCGGCGCAGTCTGCCGGCGATGTCGAGGAGGGATCTCGGTGACACGAGTGCTCGTGGTGGAGGACGAGGAGTCCTTCTCCGATGCGCTGTCCTTCATGCTGCGCCGCGAAGGCTACGAGGTGGGCGTAGCCGCCGATGGCGCCACCGCCCTCGATGAGTTCGACCGCCACGGGGCGGATCTCGTCTTGCTCGATCTCATGCTCCCGGGAATCTCCGGCACCGAGGTGTGCCGCACGCTCCGCCAGCGCTCGGCCGTGCCGATCATCATGGTGACGGCCAAGGACGGCGAGGTGGACAAGGTGGTGGGCCTCGAGCTCGGCGCCGACGACTACGTCACCAAGCCCTTCTCCTCGCGCGAGCTCGTCGCCCGGATTCGCGCAGTGCTGCGTCGACGGGGCGAGCCCGAGGAGATGCTGCCCAGCATCCTCGAAGCGGGGCCCGTCCGCATCGACGTCGACCGGCACGTGGTGGCCGTCCGCGGCGAGACCATCGCGATGCCGCTGAAGGAGTTCGATCTACTCGAGCTGCTGGTGCGCAATGCCGGTCGCGTGCTTACCCGAGGCCAGATCATCGACCGGGTGTGGGGTTCGGACTACGTCGGCGACACCAAGACCCTCGATGTCCACGTCAAGCGCCTGCGCGCCAAGATCGAAGCGGATCCGCGGGAGCCTTCGCTGATCCTGACCGTGCGCGGCCTGGGATATAAATTCGATGCGGAGTAGCCGCCGGTCTAGCCAGTGGGGCGTGTAGCCACTAGTTGGGCACGTAGCCGGCGTAGTAGCCGACATCGGGCACTACCAGGGACGTGAAGTCCGTGATGCCGTTGGTCGTGAAGGTAAGCGAGACGGTGGAGTACGCCCCCGCGGGTGTCTGCAGCGCGTCCACGAGGAGGAAGTTCACTGCCGGTGCACCCTCCGCGCCATAGCCGAAGGTGGCGTAGGCGCCAGGGTCGATCGTCACCGCATCCGCGGCGATCGGCTGTCCGTCGATGGTCACGGATGTCAGCGTGTCAGCGGCATCGCCCTGGTTGAAGACGGCCATGACCAGCGAGGCCCGGCCGGCCTCATTGCGCACGACGGTGGCGTTCTCCACGCGCAGCGATCCGACGATCTCCTGCGTTCCGTTGCCCGAATTCATGGAGTTCTGCATCGTCGTGCTCGCGCCGAAACCCTGCCAGCAGCCAGCGAGCAGCGGACTGACGGCGACAACGGTCACGATGAGGGCGGTACTGCGGGACAGGCGATGGCGTACTGCAATCACGCAACTCAGCGTAGCGGGTGCATCCATCCGGGACGCCGGGTGGGACATCTGATGCCCGTGATATCCTGATGGACCTGGAAAGGGGTCCTTCTCTATGACGTTCAAGGTTGGCGACACCGTCGTCTACCCCCATCACGGGGCTGCCCTCATCGAGGCCGTTGAGATCCGGGTCATCAAGGGGGCGGAGAAGGAATATCTCGTGCTCCGCGTGGCCCAGGGGGATCTCACGGTCCGCGTGCCTGCCGACAACGTCGACCTCGTGGGCGTGCGTGACGTAGTCAACGCCGAGGGTCTTGATCGTGTCTTCGAGGTACTTCGCCAGCCTTACACGGAAGAGCCGACCAACTGGTCCCGTCGCTACAAGGCCAACCTCGAGAAGCTCGCCTCCGGTGACGTCATCAAGGTCGCCGAGGTCGTGCGGGATCTCTGGCGCCGCGAGCGCGAGCGCGGCCTCTCCGCCGGTGAGAAGCGCATGCTCGCCAAGGCTCGTCAGATCCTCGTCAGCGAGCTTGCCCTCGCCGAGAAGACGAACGAGGACAAGGCCGAGGCCATTCTCGATGAGGTCCTCGCCTCCTAGGACATCTCGGGTCGGATGCCGGCCCGTGTCAGTGAAGCGGAGGTCGCCATGGGCGACGACGCATCGCCTCCAAGGGGATGCACCGCGGTCATCGTTCCCGCAGCGGGACGCGGTGAGCGTCTGGGCCCCGGTGCACCCAAGGCACTGCGCACTCTCGCCGGCCAGCCGATCCTGCTGCACGCCGTCCGCAATCTCGCCACTGCGCGGGATATCGACCTGATCGTCGTCGCCGTGCCCGAGGAGATGGTTGAGGAGTCGCGCGCGCTGCTCGTCGGCATCCAGCTCCCGATCACGATCGTCTCCGGCGGTGAGACACGGCAGGATTCGGTGGCGCGCGCACTTCTCGCACTACCGGCCGAGGTCGACGTCGTACTCG
>JAULZJ010000322.1:0-8350 GCA_032117435.1 Candidatus Nanopelagicales bacterium
TGACACTCAGTCGCAGACGGCGCCGCGCGAGGCGGAGCCCACGAGCCGGACGTACTTCCCGAGGACCCCGCGCGAGTAGCGCGGCGGCAGCGGCGCAAACTCCGCCCGGCGCCGAGCGAGCTCGGTGTCGTCGACGAGGAGGTCCAACTGCCGCCTCGTGATGTCGATGCGGATCCGATCGCCGTCGCGGACGAGTCCGATGGGCCCGGCGTCGACTGCCTCGGGCGAGACGTGCCCGACGCACAGCCCCGTGCTGCCTCCGGAGAAGCGGCCGTCGGTGACGAGGAGGACGTCCTTGCCCAGGCCCGCGCCCTTGATCGCCGCCGTGATGGCGAGCATCTCGCGCATCCCGGGGCCGCCCTTCGGGCCTTCGTACCGGACGACGACGACATCGCCCGCGCGAATGCTCCCGTCAGCCAGCGCGGCCATGGCGGCCTGCTCGCGCTCGAAGACGCGGGCGGTCCCTTCGAAGCTGTCGACGCCGACGCCGGCCGTCTTGACGACCGCCCCCTCCGGCGCCAGTGACCCGGAGAGGATGGAGATGCCTCCCGTCCGGTCGATCGGGTCCGCCATGGACCGCACGACATCGCCGTCCGGCTCGGGGAAGCGCACATCCGCGAGGTTCTGCTCGATCGTCTTGCCCGTGACGGTGAGGCAGTCGCCGTGGAGGAGGCCGGCGTCGAGCAGCATGCGCATGACCAGCGGCACTCCCCCGACGCGGTCGAGGTCGTACATCAGGTGCTCGCCGAAGGGCTTGAGGTTGGCGATGAGGGGCGTCCGGTCGCTGATGCGCTGGAAATCGTCGAGGTCGAGTTCGAAGCCGGCCTCGTGCGCGATGGCAGGCAGGTGCAGGATCGCGTTGGTCGATCCGCCCAGGGCCATGACCAAGGTGATCGCGTTCTCGATCGACCGTGGGGTGATGATGTCACGCGCGGTGATGCCCTGCCTGATCAACTCGATGACGGCCTCGCCGGACTGGCGGGCGAGCACCTCCCTGCGTGCGTCGACCGCCGGGGGCGACGAGGAGCCCGGCAGCGACATGCCCATGGCCTCCGAGGCCCCGGCCATGGTGTTGGCGGTGTACATGCCTCCGCACGTGCCCGCCGTGGGACACACCGCGCGCTCGATGAGATCGAGATCCTCGTCCGACATGAGCCCGCGGGCGTTGGCGCCGACCGCCTCGAAGGCAGTCACGATGTTGACGGTCTCCTCGCGCCCATCGCTGAAGCGCACGCGCCCGGGGAGCAGGGAACCCGCATAGAGCAGGACGCTCGCGACATCGAGTCGCGCGGCCGCCATGAGCATCGCGGGGATGCTCTTGTCGCAGCCCGCGAGAGTCACCATGCCGTCGAGGCGCTCGGCCTGCATGACTGTCTCGACCGAGTCGGCGATGACCTCGCGCGAGACGAGCGAGAAGTGCATGCCCTCATGCCCCATGGAGATGACGTCGGACACGGTGATGGTGCCAAATTCCATCGGGAAACCACCGCCAGCGCGCACTCCGCTGGCGACATCGCCCGCGACCTCGCGCAGGGACATGTTGCACGGGGTGATCTGGTTGAAAGAGGATGCGATCCCGATCTGCGGCTTGGCGAAGTCCTCGTCATCCATTCCCAGCGCTCGGAGCATGCCGCGGTTCGGCGTGCGGTCACGGCCCTCCGTGGCGAGGCGGCTGCGGGGCGTCATATCGGTGGTCACCCCTCCACAATAGGGACAAATGGGACTGGCAGGATTGCGGCATGGATGAGAGCACCATCGTCAGCGCCGCGTGGCTTCGCGATCATGTGAGCTCACCCGACCTAGTCATCCTCGATGCGCGCTTCTCCCTCGACGACGAGGAGTGGGGCCAGCGCACCTACCTGCAGGGGCACATCCCCGGCGCCCTGTACGCCGATACCGCGACGCATCTGTCGGGCGAGATCGTCCCGGGCGTCACCGGGCGCCGCCCATTCCCTGAGCCGGAGGTCTTCGCCGCGCAGCTCGGCGCATGGGGCATCGACGAGTCCACCCAGGTGGTGGTCTACGACGCGGATGGCGGCCGGATGTCGGCAGCGCGCGTCTGGGTGATGCTCCGCTGGCTCGGTCACACCCGCGCCGCCGTCCTCGACGGCGGCTGGCAGGCATGGGTCGCCGCGGGTGGCGCAGTCACCGCGGATGTCCCCGCTCCCACGACAACGACGTACCCCATGCGCCTGCGCCCCGACCTGCTCGCCGAAGTCGACGAGGTCGACGAATATCGCCAGCGACCGCGCACCTGCGTCTTCGACTCCCGCGGTGCTGAGGGCTACCACGGTGGCGGGGTCTACCACGATCCCGTGCGCGGGCACATCGCCGGAGCCGGCCTTGCGGATCGCGCCAACACGACCAACGCCGACCTGACCTTCCGCTCACCCGACGAGCTGCGTGCCTACTACGTCGAACTCCTCGACGGCGTGGATCCCGGCGAGGTCATCTACTACTGCGGGTCCGGCATCACCGCCGCACAGAATGTGCTGGCCATGAGCATCGCCGGCATGGAGGGCTCGCGGATGTACGTCGGATCCTGGAGCGAGTGGATCACCGATCCCTCTCGCCCGGTGGAGCTATGAGCGCGCCCCTGAAATTCGCCGTCATCGGCACGGGGTTCTTCGCCCAGAACCACCTGCACGCGTGGGCGGAGATCCCCGACGTCGAACTCGTCGCCGTGTGCGACACCGATCCGGAGCGCCTGGCCGCCGCCGCGCGTGACTTCGGCGGGCGGGCCTACTCGGACGCGCGCGAGCTCTTCGCCAACGAAGAGCTCGACTTCGTCGACATCGCGACGACCCCGCCGACGCATCCGATGATGGTGCACCTGGCCGCCGAGCATGGTGTCGCGGCCATCTGCCAGAAGCCCCTCGCCTGGGACATCGAGGACGCCAGGGCGATGGTGGCGGCCATGGCCGCTGCGGGCCTGCCCTTCATGGTCCATGAGAACTTCCGCTTCCAGCATCCGATGCGCCGCATCAAGGAGATCCTCGACAGCGGTGCGATCGGGCGCCCCTTCTTCGGCCGGTTCTCCTTCCGCAGCTTCCATGACTGCTACTCCGCGCAGCCGTGGCTGCTCGACAGCGAGCGGATGATCATCGTCGACGTCGCCGTCCATCTCTTCGACCTTGCACGCTTCTTCCTTGGCGAGCCCGAGTCGCTCTATGCCGAGGCGCTGCGGGTCAATCCGCGCATCGTGGGCGAGGATGTCGCGACCGTGATGATGCGCATGCCGGGTGCGACAGCGATCGCCGATGCGAGCTACGAGACCTTTGCCGATCACTCGACGTACCCGCAGACCTTCGTGACCCTCGAGGGCACCAAGGGAGTCATCACCCTGGGCCCGGACTACCACCTGCAGGTGGTGAGCCACGCGGTCGATGTCGGCGACTCGGCAGCGAGGATGTCCGGCGCGGTGGTCGTCGACGAGGATCTGGTCATCCCCGATCACTCGTGGACTTCCGTCCCATGGAATGGCATCCAGGACAGTGTCGTCACGCTCCAGCGCCACTGGGTCGAGTGCCTGCGCACGGGTCGCACGCCCGAGACGAGCGGCGCGGACACCCTCCGCACGATGGACCTCACCCTGGGCGCCTACGAGTCGCTCGAGACAGGGCTGCCCTACCGGGTCGGGAGCGCCCTCTGACCAGATCCCTGCGCGCCGGTCCGCTCCGCGTCGAATACGGCGCCGGGGATCTTCGCTGTGTCCGACTCGGCGACGAGGAGATCCTCCGACGAATCTACGTCGTCTTCCAGGATCGCAATTGGACGGCGCGACCCTGGCGCATGGATCAGGAGGACATCGACGACCGTGGCGATGCCTTCGAGATCCGCCTGCGGGCGCGCGGCACCTTCGACGCGGAACCCTTCGCATGGAATGCCACCCTCAGCGGCACTTCCGACGGCACCATCACCTACTCGATAGATGGCCAGACGTCGGCGCCCTTCCTGCGCAATCGCCTCGGCATCTGCGTCCTTCATCCCATGGCCGGATTCGCGGGGCGGGACTGCGCCATCACCCATCCGGACGGCACGTCCACGGAGGGCGTCTTCCCTGATGCCATCTCGCCACACCAGCCCTTCCACGACATCGCTGCGATGACCTGGCCGGTGCCCGGTGGGCGAGCGCGACTGGACTTCACGGGCGAGGTCTTCGAGGCCGAGGACCACCGCAATTGGAGCGACGCGTCGTACAAGACCTACTGCACCCCGATCTCCCTGCCCTTCCCCGTCGAGGTGCAGCCGGGTGAGACGGTGCGCCAGTCGGTCACGCTGAGCCTCATCGACGTGTCGGTGCGCACGCCTCCCCCGGTGGCGGAGGGGCCGGTGGACATCACCGTTGCGGGTAGCCCGGTGCCACTCCCCTCGATCGGGGTCCATCTCACCGACCCGTCGTGGACCGAGGGCGAACTCGCCGACCTGCACGCTCTTGAGCTCGGACACGTCCACGCGGATATCGATGCGGGAGCGCCCGAGGCCTCGAATCGCATCCGTCACGCCGCTGAGCGCGCACGGCAGCTCGGATCTCGTCTCCTCATCGCCCTCCACGTGACGGAGGTCGAGGGAAGCGGGCTGGTGCAGGCACTCGCTGACGCGACCGACGTGCTCGAGGGGATCTGGGTAATCCACCCGGACGAGAAGGTCACGGCGCGGGCAACCCTGGATGCATGGCGATCTCGCCTTGGCCCGGACCTGCCCTGGGGCTGCGGCACCAACCTGTACTTCACCGAGCTCAACCGGCAGCCACCCGATACGACGGGACTGGCGTGGACGACCTTCTCGGTCAATCCGCAGGTGCACGCCTCCGACGACCGCTCGGTCATGCAGAACACCGCCACACTCGAGGTCATCGCGAATGAGGTGCCGCGTCTGTCCGGGGGCACGCGAGTGCACGCTGGCCCGATCACGCTGAAGCCGCGCTTCAATCCCAATGCCACGGATCCGGCATCCGACGTCAGCAACACCGACCTGCCCGCGGACGTGGATGGTCGTCAAGCGACGGCCTTCGCTGCCGCCTGGGCAGCGCTGGCCTTGCGCAGTCTCAGCGCACCCGGCACCATCTCGGCGGTCACGCTCTTCGACGACCTCGACCGCAAGGGTCTGCGCGCACGCGACAGCGGATCGGGGCAGCGAGGAGCGACGTATCCCGCGTATGACGTCGTCAAGGCGATGAGCGGCGCGACGCACATGCTGCCGACGGCATCGTCGCGACCGGAGGAGGCGGACGCCTTCGTGGTCGACGGCCCGTCCGGGCGTCAGGCGGTCATCGTGAATCTCACACATTCGCCACAGGAGGCGCGCCTGGTCGGACATGCGGATGTGACCGTGACGCTCGCCCCCCATGATGTCGTCACCATCGACCTATCCAGGAGGAACCCGTGACCGACTCGCTGTTCGATCTCACCGGACGCCGCGTGCTCATCACCGGCGCCGGGGGCGCACTCGGCTCGGTCATGGCCCTGGCCTTCGCCGATCGAGGTGCGCGCGTCGGCGTGCACGACATCGCCGAGGAGCGCGTCAATCCCACGGTGGAGAAGATTCGGGCCGCTGGCGGCGAGGCCGTGGCGGTCGTCGGGGACGTGTCCACCGCGGAAGGATCCGCGGCTGTCGTGCGCGCAGGGGCGGATGCCCTCGGCGGCCTCGACGTCCTCCTCAACGGCGTCGGCATCAATCGACGCAAGCCGATCGAGGAGGTGACGCCCGAGGACTTCGACGCCATCGTGTCGGTCAATCTGCGGGCCATCTACTTCGCGAGCCAGGCCGCCTACCCGATCATGCGCGCACAGGGCAAGGGCTGCATCGTCAACCTCAGTTCCCTCAGCGCCCGCTTCAGCTTCAACACGATCTCGGTGTACGCCGCGACGAAGGCAGGCGTCACCTCGCTCACTCGCAGCTGCGCCCGCGAGTGGGCCTCCGATGGCATCCGAGTCAACGCGATCGAGCCCTTCGTCATCAAGACGGAGTTCACCAAGCCGCTGTGGGGCGAGGAGCACCGGCAGCGGTGGTTCGACCATGTGACTCCCGTGGGGCGACTCGGTGTCCCCGAGGACCTGATCGGGTCGGTCGTGTATCTCGCCAGCGATGCATCGTCGTGGGTGACCGGGCAGACGATCGTGCTCGATGGCGGCCTGACGATCGGCGCGGACTGGGACGCCTACCGCGATATGTGACGTGAGCGGCTACTGCACGCTGATGATGCGGGCCACTCCGTCGCTGACCTCGATGAGAACAGCGGACACGTCGACCAGATCGGGGCACTCACCAGGTCCGCTGCCGTAGACGGTGACGTCCCCGACATTGCTGTTGCCCGGCATCGACACCGTGCCGCCGTAACTGCACTCATTGTTGAAATTCACACGCCGACTCGGATCTAGTGCGTACTGCCCGTCCGCCAGGCCAGTCCTGGAATTGATCGACGGATCGAGCGTCGACGCGACATTGGCACTGAAGATCACGCCGAGAGCCACCAGGATGACGACCACGATGCCCGCGACGATCGACACGCCGATGTTGAGCCAGGCAATGATGCGGGTGGCGGTATTGAGACCGGATCCATCGACCGTCCCCCCGGAAGCCTTGATCTCCCTGTCCGACGACCGTGCGAGGACGAGGGCGGCAATCGCCGCGATGATCGGGCACACCACCCACGAGACGATCGCGAGGATGAGTCCGATGACCGCATTCATCGACGTCCGGACACCTGCGACAGGCGCCTGCGACGTCGCCGTCCAGGCCCTGCCATCCCAGTAGCGCTGCTGGCCCGGTGCCTGCGGGTCGGGATACCAGCCGGCGGGGGCGGCTGCGGGCGGGGTCGGGTTGTCGTCGCTCATGCCCGCGAGCCTAGCGGCGCGCGCATGCCTCGCCCGGCTACGGAGCGGTCACGAAATGCGTGCGCTGCTCCCCGAGGCCGGTGATGCCTGCGGTGACCACCTGGCCCGCCTGCACCCAGGCGGGCTCCGCCATGCCCATCGCGACCCCGGGCGGGGTCCCGGTGTTGATGAGGTCGCCGGGATCCAGCACGAGGAACTGCGAGATGTAGTGCACGAGGACGTCCACGCCGAAGATGAGCGAGCGTGTGCTCCCCGTCTGGCGCCGCTGGCCGTCGATATCCAGCCATAGGTCAAGTCCGGCTCCGAAGTCCAGCTCGTCCGGTGTGACCAGCCACGGGCCGAGGGGATTGAAGGTCTCCGCCGACTTCCCCTTCATCCACTGGCCACCGCGATCGAGCTGGAACGTGCGCTCGGAGACGTCATTGGAGACGACGAAACCGGCGATACGCGACCACGCATCCGCGGGCGAGTCCAGGTAGCGACATGTCGCGCCGATGACCATGCCAAGCTCGACCTCGTAGTCGACCTTGGTGGCGCCGCGCGGGATGTAGACGTCGTCGGTCGGACCGACCACGGTGTTGGGGGCCTTCGTGAAGAGCAGCGGCTCCTCCGGGATGGCCATGCCCGACTCCGCGGCATGGTCGGCATAGTTCAGGCCTGCGCACACCAGGTGGCCGGGACGTGGGATCGGTGCACCGAGACGGGCATCCGCCGGGAGCGTGGGCAGTGCCTGGATCTCGCCGGCGGCCCAGCGACGCTGCAGGTCGGCAATGCCGCTCCCGCCGAGGAACGCCGCATCGAAGTCGCGGGTGATCGATGAGACGTCGTACCTCTGCCCTTCGGGGCCGAGCACGGCGGGGACCTCGGCACCGGGGGCGCCGACACGGACGAGCTTCACGGGAGACCCTTCCTAGTCGCAGACGGCGCCGCGACTCGCGGAGCCGACCAGCTTGGCGTACTTCGCCAGGACCCCCCGGGTGTAGCGCGGCGGCAGCGGCGCGAACTCCGCCCGCCGACGCGCGATCTCGTCGTCGTCGACGAGAAGGTCGAGTGTGCGCGATGGGATGTCGATGCGAATGCGATCTCCCGTGCGCACCAGGCCGATCGGGCCACCGTCGACGGCCTCGGGAGCCACGTGGCCCACGCACAGGCCCGTCGTGCCGCCCGAGAATCGGCCGTCGGTGATGAGCAGCACGTCCTTGCCGAGGCCCGCACCCTTGATGGCGCCCGTGATCATGAGCATCTCGCGCATCCCCGGGCCACCCTTCGGGCCCTCGTAGCGGATGATGATCACGTCGCCCGCCTGGATGGTGCCGTCCTCGAGGGCAGCCATCGCCGCCTGCTCCCGCTCGAAGACGCGCGCGGTGCCCTCGAAGGAGTCGACAGGCACGCCGGCGTTCTTGACCACCGCGCCCTCCGGCGCTAGCGAGCCCGACAGGATCGTGATGCCTCCCGTCGGGGCGAGCGGATCGCGCGTGGCGCGCAGGATCTCGCCATCCGGATCCGGAGGGGCG
>JAULZJ010000323.1:0-3296 GCA_032117435.1 Candidatus Nanopelagicales bacterium
TCACCTTCGACGATTCGGTGACTCTGCCCTTCTATTGGGCATTCGGAGTCGACGTCAACGATGCCGGCACCACGGCGTACGTCGGCCAGGACCGCGAGGGCTCGAACGTCGCGAAGGTGAACCTGGGGCCCAGCATGAGTATCGACGAGACCATCACCGTGCAAAACTCACCGACTTCCCTTGCCATCAGTCCGACGGCGCCCTACGTCTACACCGCCAATTCAGCCGACTTGAACGGTCGCACTGTGAGCAAGGTAGCGATCATCGGGAGCACACCCGCGCCCACGGTGAGTGGCTTGTCCGTCACGTCAGGGCCCCTCACCGGCGGGAGCACCGTCACGATCTCGGGCGACAACCTCACCGGCGCCACGGCAGTCAGCTTCGGCGGGACGGCGGCCACGATCCTGTCCGGCACTGACGACACCGTTGCTGTCACAGTGCCCGCGGCTGGCAGCGCCGGTGCCCGCAACGTCACGGTCACCACACCCGGTGGCACCTCGACCCCGTCGGTGACCTACACCTATGTAGCAGCACCCAGCGTAACCACGATGGTCCCCACCTCCGGTCTGGCCACCGGTGGCACGCCCGTCACGATCACCGGCACCAACCTCAGCAACGCCACCGTGGAGGTCCACGGCACACCGGTCACTCCCACCACGAACACCTCCACGTCGATCGGATTCACCGCCCCCGCCGCCGCCGCGGGCACCGCCAACGTCACCGTCACCACCACCGGAGGCACCGCCGCCGCAGGCACCTTCACCTACCTGGCACCTCCCCTGCCGGTAGCACCCGCGGCCCCAGAACGCCCCGGCGCAGTGCCCGGCGACTCGTCCGCACTGGTGTCGTGGAGTCCGGTCTCGGCCACTGGGACCTTCCCCATCTCGACGTACCAGGTCACTTCATTGCCGTCAGGGGGAAGTTGCCTCACCAGCGCGCTCTCCTGCGAGATCAGCGGGCTCGCGAACGGCACGGCGTACACCTTCAGCGTGCGTGCCCTCAGTGGAGCGGGCTGGGGCGCGTGGTCGGTCCCGTCTACCGCGGTAACGCCGGTGGCCGCAGAGCGTCCGCGTGTCGTGATCTCCGGCACGCGCAAGGGCCAGCCTCGCGTGTCAGTGGTCACCGTCACCGGCAGGTCGAATCTCACTCCAGGCACGTCATTGCGGCCGTGGGTGCGGCTCGCGGGCTCACCAGGCTTCCGGCAGGGCTCCGCCGTGATCGTGGTGGATGACACAGGCTCTTTCACCTGGTCCAGGCGCACGGACCGAACGGTGACTCTCTACGTGCGGACGCCGGACGGATCGGTGGCATCGAACCGGATCACCATCCGCTAGGGGCCTAGCTACTCGGCAGGTCCACCGGCTCGAGCAGTTGCGGCCCCTGGTTGCGCACGGAGTTGACCGCGGTCGACACCGGGTAGATGTCCCAGAAGCCCGGCCTTGCGGGGGCGAGCAACTCGGCGAGCACGTCCTGGCCCGGGGTGTCCGAGTCAAGCCACGCATCACGCTGCTCGGGCAGCACTGCGACCGGCATCCGGTCGTGGATGCGCCCCACCTCGTCGCGGGCACTCGTAGTGATGATCGTCGTCGACAGCAGCCATGCACGTGGATCCTCGTCGTCCTCGATCTCCTTGTCCCGCCACCACTCGTAGAGCCCGGCCATCGCCAGACCGGTGCCATCGGCGGGGTGCAGGAAGTAGGGCTGCTTCGCTGGCTTCTTGCCGGCCGCGGCGGGCGCCTGCGCCTGCCACTCGTAGAAGCCATCGGCGGGCAGCAGGCATCGCCGTGATGCCAGTGCGCGCTTGTACGACGGCTTCTCCGCGACCGTCTCCGCGCGAGCATTGATCATGCGATTGCCAATCGATGGGTCCTTCGCCCACGACGGCACCAGCCCCCAGCGGGCAATATCCAGGCGCCTCGGATGATGACCGGTCACATCGGGCTTGCCGTCTCGGACGACGTAGACCTCATTCGTGGGCGCGATGTTGTAGCGCGGCGGCAGATCAGCCAGCGGCGGCGCCTCGACGCCGAACTCCTCGACGAGTGCCGACGGGTCGCGCGATGCCGCATATCTCCCGCACATGGGACAAGCCTGCCCTATGCGCAAAGCGGGTACCCTCGCGATGTGAGCGACATAACCGGAGCCTGGCCGGCTCCCACCGCATCGAGGCCGATCTCGGCCATCGTCGCGGTGCCCGGATCCAAGTCCGCGACCAATCGCGCACTCGTGCTTGCTGCGCTCGCCGACGGTCCGTCGACGGTGTCGGCCGCCCTCTCCGCCCGCGACAGCCACCTCATGGCCGGCGCCCTCACCGCCCTCGGTGTCGACATCCTCGAGGTCGGCACCGACTCCGTCGGCAACATCGACTGGCAGGTCACACCCGGTCCCCTGCACGGCAATGCGCACATCGACGTGGGCCTTGCCGGCACCGTGATGCGCTTCCTCCCGCCGGTCGCCGCACTGGCCACCGGCCCCGTCGACTTCGACGGCGATCCGCGGGCGCGCGAGCGCCCGCTCGGCCCGATGCTCGACGCCCTGCGCGCCCTCGGGGTCGCGTGCACGGACACGTCGGGCGCCCTGCCCCTCCGCATCGATGGCACGGGAGCCGTGCGCGGCGGCGCGGTCGACATCGATGCGTCGGCGTCGAGCCAATTCGTCAGCGGCCTGCTCCTCTCCGCGGCCCGCTTCGACTCCGGGCTGACCCTTACCCACACGGGTCGGGAATTGCCCAGCCAGCCGCACATCGCGATGACACTGCACATGCTCGGGGAGCACGGAGTGCATGTCGACTTCGACGCTGACAGCGCCACCTGGACCCTCGCGCCCACCGCCATCCGCGCCTTCGACCGCCGGATCGAGCCCGATCTGTCCAACGCCGGCGCCTTCCTCGCTGCCGCGATGGCGACGGCGGGCACGGTGACGATCCCCGGCTGGCCACGGCACACGACGCAGGCGGGAGATGACCTGCGCGGGCTGCTCGCCGAGATGGGCGGCCGCGTGGACCTGCACGGCGACGACCTCACGGTCACCGGGCCGGGGGCGATCCACGGCATCGATGTCGATCTAGGCCAGGTCGGCGAGTTGACTCCCGTGATCGCCGCTCTCGCCGCGCTGGCCGACAGTCCATCGCGACTGCGCGGCATCGGCCATCTGCGCGGCCATGAGACCAACCGCCTCGCCGCGCTGGCGGAGATGATCACCGCACTCGGGGGCTCCGCGCGCGAGACCGACGACGGCCTCGTCATCGAGCCGTCGGCCCTGCAGGGAGCGACGGTGTCGTCGTACGGCGATCACCG
>JAULZJ010000324.1:0-2676 GCA_032117435.1 Candidatus Nanopelagicales bacterium
CGCTCCTCGTGGGATGACACGGCCACGCACTATGTCCTGCGCTTCGGCCCGCGTCCGGCAGTGCACGGGCACGAGGACAGGGGCGCGCTCACCTGGTCCGCCCAGGGTGTGCCCGTCTTCTCCGACCGGGGGGTATTCGACCGCACGCGAGGGGATCGATGGAGGTGGGCTCAGTCGGCGGCCGCTCACTCGACCTTCCATGGCATCGGCACGACGTGGCGCCGGCCCTTCCGCGCGACGTACGAACGCGATTCCGACGCCGACACCTACCGCGTGTGGACGGCGTACCGTCGCACCAGCCTTGAACGCCTCTACTCCATCCCGCTCGCGACCGATGACACCGAGTCCGTGCTGCGGGTGTCCGACACCGGTCGGAGTGCGCAGTCCCGGCAGTGGTACCAGCGCTGGCAGCTCGACGAGGGCTGGACCCCCCTCGAGCGGTCCACCGCATGGGAGCCCGCTGCAGTGCATGAGTCCACGGGCGCCTATCTCTACGGCACCTGCTGGTCGGGTCACTACATGCGCATGTCGGTGACGCCGGTCGAGACCTTCCCTGCGTGGCGCACCAGTGCGCGCGCCCATGCGCTGGAGTGCGGTGGATTCGATCGCCTCGTGCGTCTGGAGACGCTGTGGGTGGTGAGTCCCGTCGAAGGACTGCTCACCTGGGACTGGCGGACCGGGGAGTACGCCGTGAATCCACCCGAGCCGGAACCCGAGCCTGACCCGATCCCGGAGCCGGTCGCCACGTTTGGCGCGCCGAAATGACTCTCCAGGGCCGCTGAACTCGCGTTTGAGCGCGCGAAATCCGCCTAGAGCGAGAAGTCGGCGGGGCCGCCTGGTGCGGGTGCCTGCATGGCACCGGGGAAGTGCACGCGGAAGGACACATTGCGCGCGCTGCCGCCCTCGTCATCCCCGATGTAGGCGCGCACGACGTAGCCTCCCGGGCGACCGAACTGGACCTCTCCGCTCACTGCGAGCACGCTGCGCAGATCGGCACCGGGTGTCGCACCCGCGGGGCGCCCGGCCTCGACAGCACCCTCGACGGCGAAGAGCTGCTCGCCGTCTTCGTGCTCGACGCTGATGGTCAGTGGGTAGGAGCGGTTGGTCTCGTTCCAGCCGATGGTGAGGCTGACGCCGATGCCCAGGTGGAGCATGCCGAGATTCCCCTCGGCATCGATGGGCTGCTCGAGGTCCGTCCACCCCGCGCCCTGGAGGTAGAGCAGACCATTGACGGCCTCAGCGTGATGGGCGAGCGTGACGTACTCGATCTGCGGCATCCGACCATGGTGCCGCATGGCCTTGCGGTTGGCCTACCCGAGGGCGGCCAGGCGGCCGAGAGCTTCGCGGAGCACCTCGGGTCGCTTGCAGTAGGCCCAGCGCAGGGCTCGCTCGCCCACGCCTGAGTGATCGCAGAAGACCTGGAGGGGAATGGCTACCACGCCGGCTCGACGCGGCAATTCGCGGGCGGCGGTGAGTGCGTCCGGGAAGCCTGACAGCGGACCGAGGTCGGTCGTGAGGAAGTACGTCCCCTGCGACTCGACGGTCTCGAAGCCGAGGTCACGCAGCCCGGTCGTCAGGATGTCGCGCTGATGCTGCAGGCCGTGGCGGAAGTCCCCGTAGTAGGAGTCCGGCATGCGCAGGGCGTGCGCAATGGCGTACTGGAAGGGTCCGCCGGACACGAAGGACAGGTGCTGGCGCACAGCGCGCACGGCGCGGATGAGATCGGCAGGGCCGGTGGCCCACCCGACCTTCCAGCCAGTGAAGGAGTAGGACTTGCCCGCGCTGCCGATGGTGATGGTGCGCTGCGCCATTCCCGGAAGTGTGGCGATGGGGATATGGGGGTGCCCGTCGTACCAGAGGTGCTCGTAGGCCTCATCGGAGACGACGATGAGATCGTGCTGGATCGCGAGCTCGGCGATCTGCTGGAGCTCCTCCCGCGTGAAGACGACACCGGTCGGATTGTGCGGGGTATTGAGCAGCAGCAGGCGCGTGCGGTCCGTGATGGCCTCGCGCAAGGCGTCGATGTCCGGCCGGAATGCCGGTGGTCGCAGCGGCACCGACACGCGCGTGGCATGTGCCAGGGCTATGCCTACGGCGTAGATGTCGAACCACGGCTCGAAGACGATGACCTCGTCGCCCTCCTCGCACAGGGCCAGCAGCGTCGACTGGATGGCCTCGGATGCACCGGTCGTGACGACCACGTCCGTCGCGGGATCGATCGTCAGCCCGTAGAAGCGCTGCTGATGCTCGGCGATCGCCGCGCGCAGATCCGGCAATCCGTGGACGGGTGGGTACTGATTGCCCCGCCCTTCGGCGATCGCCGCCTGCGCGATCAGCTTGATCTCCTCGGGCCCATCGGTGTCGGGGAAGCCTTGGCCGAGATTGATGGCACCCGTCTCCAGCGCGATCTGCGACATCTCGCCGAAGATGGACGTTGCGTAGGGCTCCATCCGCGGGACGAGAGTGTGCTTCATCCGCTCAGCCCCAGCGCAGGATGACGTTGCTGTAGGGCACGGGATCTCCCGTGTGGACGATGCCGAGGCACCGCCCCACCTCGGTCTTGAAGTCGACGTGGGGAATCCACTCAATGGGCAAGTCGCCGAGGTGGGCGAGGTAGTCGGCCTGTGTCGCGGGATCGACATGCTGGCGGAACTCATCCGCCATGACCACGCTGCT
>JAULZJ010000325.1:0-3596 GCA_032117435.1 Candidatus Nanopelagicales bacterium
GGAAGAAGTGCCAGTCTCGGTGCATCGTCGCGAGGGCCTCCCCGTGGCCCGCCTCGCGCGCCGCCGCGAGGCCCGTGCCGACTCCGTACCAGCCCGGGACGATCTGGCGCGACTGCGTCCAGCCGAAGACCCAGGGGATCGCCCGCAGCCCGTCGATGCCGGCATTGGTGTCAGGCCGGCGGGCCGGGCGCGAACCCATGTGCATGCCCCCGAACTCCTCGACAGGCGTGGATGCGGCGAAGTACGCCGGGAGATCGGGACTGTCGACGAGGGCCCGATAGCGCGCCTGTGCGGCAGCGGAGGCGGTATCCATCACCGTGTCCCACATCGACAGCGCAGCCTCGGAGTTGCGCGAACGGTCGTGCATGAGCGTGGCATCCATCACGGCCGCAAGGATCTGCTCGAGGTTGTCGCGCGCCAGCGTGGGCAGGAGGTACTTGTCGGAGATGACCTCTCCCTGCTCGGTGAGCTTGATGCGCCCCTCGAGCACCCCCCAGGGCTGGGCAAGGATCGCGTCGTACGTCGGACCGCCGCCGCGACCCACCGTGCCGCCACGCCCGTGGAAGAGCTGCAGGCGGATCCCCGCGGCCGCCGCCGCGTCGCGCAGGCGGCGCTGGGCCAGGTGGATCTCCCACTGGGATGTGGTGATACCGGCGTCCTTGTTGGAGTCGGAGTAGCCGAGCATGACCTCCTGGACGTCGCCGCGGGAGGCGACCAGGCGTCGGTACGTCGGATCCTCGAGGAGCTGGCCGAGGATGACGTGCGCGGACCGGAGCTCGTCCACCGTCTCCAGCAGCGGCACGAAGCCGACCATGGCGGTGCCCGCGTCGGTGTCGACCAGTCCGGCCTCGCGAGCCAGGACGACCGCGGCGAGCACGTCGTCGGCCCCCTTGGTCATCGACACGATGCAGGTCTCCACGGTGCGCGGGCCGTAGCGCTCGATCGCCTCGCGGGCTGCGACGAGTGCGCCGTAGGTCGCCATTCCGGAGGCATCGAGCGGCGGAGGCGTGGGTGCGAGCGGGCGCCGCGACAGCAACTCTGCCGAGAGGATCCCACGGCGACCATCCGCATCGAGGCTTGCATAGTCCGGTGCATCCGGGAGGCGCCGGAGGAGTTGCCCGATGGCGTCTCGGTACTTCGCGGAGTGCTCGCGGATGTCGAGAGTGGCCAGCGGCAGTCCGATGGCGGCGACGACCCGCAGAGCGCGGTCGATCACACCGATGGCGGCGATGGATCCGTCCATGGTGATTGATGCACGCACCTGCATGAGGTCGTCGAGGAGCTCGCGCGTGGAGCGATAGTCGCGGCCGGGCACGTGCGGTCCGCGCGAGGCGATGCGCTCGCGCGTGAGGCGCAGCCGGTTGTGGATGACGGAGAGCTTGAGCCGCACAGGCTCTTCGGCGTTGAGGCGGAGGAAGCGCCGGTCGAATTCCGGGAGTCGGGTGAGATCAGCATCCACTTGAGCGCGCAACTGTGGATCGGTCCCCGCCATGCGCTCGCTCACCGAGAGGTCCTCGAGCAGTCGGTCGACGATGGGGAGGATGTCGCCGATGGCGTGATCGCGCTGGAAGTCGATCACGGCCTGCGTCACATCGGGCGTGACGAAGGGGTTGCCATCCCGGTCACCGCCGATCCATGTGCCGAAGGTCAGCGCGGTGGTGTCGGGGGGCAGGTCCGCGCCCATCATCCGGAAGGCGGTGGCGAGATCATCGAGCACCTCGGGCAGGGGCCCACGCGCGAGGTCGTCGAGGTAGTAGAGCGCATTGCGTGCCTCGTCGACGACCTGCGGCTGCTCGAGGCGCAGCTCATCTGTCTGCCAGAGCAGGTCGACGAGCTCGGCAATGCGCGACCAGCGGCGTTCCTCGTCGATGAGCTGGTCGAGCAGGAGATCGGCAATGCGTCGCTCCTTGGTCAGGACCGAGCGCCGAGCTGCCTCGGTGGGATGTGCCGTGAAGACGGGGCGCACGGACATCTCCCCGGCAAGGGCCGCTGCCTGATCGGCGGTGACGCCATGATCGAGGGCCCGCCGGGCGGTGCGCGTGAGGAGGCTTCCCTCGCTCCGGCGTCGGGCCCGGACATCGCGGGCACGCTGCACCTGCTCGGCGACGTTGGCGAGGTCGAAGTAGATGGAGAATGCGCGCGCCATCAGCGTCGCCTCGTGCAGGTCAAGGCCGTCGATGATCCGCGAGGCTGCGCCCGGATCGTCGCGGACGGCTGCCCGCACCCTCTCAACCAGGTCGAGCAGTTCGGTACCTCCGTGGTGGGCCAGGGTCTGCCCGAGGATCACGCCGAGGTGGCGGATGTCCTCGCGCAGTGCGGCATCGGGGGCTGCCTCAGGCGTCGTCACGAGTAAGACCGTACCCAGCGCGTGTTGCGCCAAGGTTTCACGGCCCGTGCGACGTGCGCGATGAGGAGCGAGTCAGAGCGATGCTGGCGAGCTCAGTCGCCAGGAAGGCCGCCTGCTCAGATGCCGAGGGCCTTGGCCTTCGCCGCGGCGAACTCCTCGTCGGACAGGATCCCCTGGGCATGCAGGTTGGCCAGCTCCTGGAGTTTGGCCGAGGTGTCGTCGGCCGCCGGAGTTGCTGCGGGGGCGGCCGGCGCCGACTGCGCGGCGTACTTCTGAGCCTGCTTGTGCGCGACGCGACCGGAGACGGCCGTAGCCGTGCCCGAGATGACGGCGGTGCGGGCTGCCATGCGTACGAGTCCCATGCTGATATCTCCCTGAGTGGCCTGAGATCAGGCGTCGATGACCTGATTGACGATCTCGGACGGGATGCGGATCTGGTCGATGACGACGGCATCCGCTTGGGCGAAGGCGCCGACAAGGCTGTGCATCCAGGTGTTCTCATAGGCGATGAGGAGTGCCGAGCTGTTGAGCGGGAGATCGTCTCCGACCTCGTCGGCATCCTCGTCGTTGAGGGCGCCCGGCTGGGCGATGTCGAGTTCGGCGTAGGCCGCACCATCGGGGCCTATGTCCTGCGCGGTGAGGGTTGCGACATTGCCGTCGGCATCCTTCACTACGAAGAGCACGTCGAGGATGCGGATGACACCCGCCGACACCTGCGCCTGGATCGCAGGGACGATCTCCCCTGAGAACTTGTTACCGGGGAAACCGATGATGTAGACATCGACCGGACCGAGTGCCATGTGACCTCCTTGGTAGCCGCAGTGACGTTACGGTGCAATGCCCCCTCCGTGCACGTTCGCACTGCCAAGGTCCCGTGATCTAGGGACTGCGCGCGGGGATAGGGTCACCTCGTGGTCAGCATCGTCTTCGGCCTGCTCACCGCCGCCTTCTTCGCCAGCAGCAGCCTGCTGTCCTCACGGTCGGTCAAGATCATCGGCTCTGCCTCATCGCTCGCGTGGGCGATGCTCGTCGGGCTGATCATCACGACGCCATTCGCCTTCGCCTCGGGCGTGCCCACCAATCTCGGCGTGAGCCTGCCGTGGATGGCTGCCGCGGGTCTCGGAAATGTCGTGGGCATCCTGCTGGCTGGCTTCGCTCTGCGCGTGGGCAAGGTCGGGGTGGTGGCGCCGATCCTCGCCACAGAGGGTGCCATCGCCGCGGTCATCGCGGCGGTGCTCGGTGAGAGCAT
>JAULZJ010000326.1:0-1619 GCA_032117435.1 Candidatus Nanopelagicales bacterium
GGAGTTGAGGGGATTGCTGCCGTGCGGCTCCGGTCCGATGAAGCCCGTGAAGCCGTATTGCTCGAGCACTGCTGCTTCGAGGTAGAGCTCCTCGAGGTAGTCGTCGCGGGACCCTGAGTCGGTGTACGACGGCACGGGGCTGTAGGAGCCCGGCTGGTAGAGGTCAGCGTCAGAGACGTGCCACTTGCCCTTCCAGTAGGTGTCGTAGCCGGCGGCGCGGAACCAGTTGCCCAGCGTCGGGACTGTCGCGGGCTCCAGCCAGTAGAGGTCGTCCTCGATCGCCGACTTGGCCGAGCCTGACGTCTGCGAAACCCCGTGAAGCGAGGGGTACTGGCCCGTGAAGATCGATGCGCGGCTCGGCTGGCACGCCGTAGACATGATGTGGTGATGCGTGAACTCGAATGCCTTGCGCCGGAGGAACTCCTGAGCCGGCAGGTTCGCCTTACGCCAGGCCTTGAGCGCCTCGCTCTCGTAGACGGGCGCATAGCGCTGCTCATCCACGACGACGATGAGGAAGTTGGGTCGCTTGCGCAGGCGCCCGCGTGGGCTGAAGGGCGGCTTCCTCGCGGCCGAGGCGGCCGATGCGTTCGTGGACGCGCCGATTGCCGCGGCTCCCGCAGCGGCGACTCCTGCCGCTTGGAGGAGTCGTCGACGACTCAGACCGGACTCGGGTGTGGTGTCCATAGTCAGGCTCCCTTGCCGCTGAGTGAGACGCGTCCGGTGATGAGGCTGTAGGTCAGCGTGTAGTCGAAGTAGAAGGAATTGCCCGTGTTGATGAGGGGATCCCCGTTCGCGATGATTTTGACCAGATTGCGCGATGCCCGCGTTCCAGCCTTGAAGGAGTGGCCGATGAACGCCGCTCCGGGAGCTGCGAGCGTGACCTCGGTGCCGGTCGTGAGGTACCCGAGCTTGTCGGTACGCAGGGCAGCGAACTGATCGCCCTTCACGCGCATGAGCGTGAAGGCCGCGTCAAACCACGTCGCCACGCACACCTCGGGCTTGCCGCCGAAGGACCAGCACCCGGTCGCCGACTGGTCGTTCCACAGCGGTGCACCGACGGAGTTCTTGCCGATGTAGGGGAGGGGGAAGGACATGAGGGCATCCGCTGGTAGCTCGGCACCTAGCGAGATGGCGCCGGCCGTGCCCTTCGTGCGGGAGAAGTGAATGCTCCACTGCCGTCCGAGCGCACCCGGCAGCGCGGTGAAGGGGTTGACCATCGTCGCACCGCCCTTGGTGCCGACGCCGAGGAGGCCGTACACGCCCATGTCCGTCCACTGCTTGAGGTAGCTATTCGGGGTGTTGCTGGAGAGGAAGGGGATTGCCTGCGTCGTCGTCACACCGGCGAACGACATCCTGGCGCTGCCGAGGACTCCGGGAATCCGCTTGCCGTTGGGCGCGGGCACGGTGCCGGTCTGCTTGCCGATCTTCACTCCGGCCGGTGCCTTGTCCCACACGCCGGGGAAGAGCAGGAGTCCGGAGAATCCGGTGTCGACGATCACGCGGATGGGTGCGGAGGATCCCACGCGCATGAGGATCGTGCCGTTCTCACCGTTGCGGCCCGGGGTCTGCATCGTGCGCACGGGCAGTTCGACGGTCACCGGCACGGGTCGAGACAGTGT
>JAULZJ010000327.1:0-2641 GCA_032117435.1 Candidatus Nanopelagicales bacterium
CCGGCCGTTGTACGACGCCCTGCACGACATGCTCGATCCCGATTCGATCCCCCGTCTGATCACGGGTGGCACCATCGAGATCGCCCCGCTCGCCTACATGCGCGGCCGCACCCTCAACGATGCCTTCATCATCCTCGATGAAGCCCAGAACACCACGGCCGAGCAGATGAAGATGTTCCTCACCCGCCTCGGCTTCGGCTCCACGATGGTCGTCACCGGCGATGTCACCCAGGTCGATCTGCCGTCGGCGACCACGTCCGGCCTCATGGCTGTCCAGGAGATCCTGAGTGGCATCGATGATGTCGCCTTCTGCACGCTGACGTCAGCCGATGTCGTGCGCCACCGACTCGTCGGCGAGATCGTCGATGCCTATGGCCGTTACGACGCCACCGTGGGCCTGCGTCCCGCTGCCCCGCATCGCGGTCCGCGCAGGGCATAGGCCGTGGCGATCGACATAGACGACTCCTCCGCGACGGACTGGGTCGATCTCGGGCGCTTGGAGCGGCAGACGGCGTACCTGCTCGACCGCCTTCATCTCCACCCCGATGTGGACGTCTCGATCGTGCTGGTCGACGAGGACGAGATGGCCCACCTCCATGTCGAATGGATGGATGAGCCGGGTCCGACCGACGTGCTCTCCTTCCCCATGGATGACCTGAGGCAGGGTGATTCATCAGGGCCGCGGGTCGAGGGCGTCCTCGGCGACATCGTGCTGTGCCCCGCGGTCGCGGCCCGTCAGGGCGATGCTGCGGGACATGGCCCTGACATCGAGATGGCGCTCCTACTGACCCACGGCGTACTCCATCTCCTCGGTCATGATCACGCCGAGACCGAGGAGCATGAGCGAATGTTCGCGCTGCAGGCCGCACTGCTGGATGCCTGGCTGGCGGAGTCACCGTGACCACCGACATTTGGTTCATCGTCCTTGCGCTCCTCCTGGTTGCCGTCTCGGCCTTGCTCGTGATGGCGGAGACCGCAATTGCTCGCGTGTCACGAGGTCGTGTCGAGGACCTCGTCCGTGATGGTGTGCGCGGAAGCGCTCGACTACTCGATGTCGTGTCCGATCGTCCCCGCTATGTCAACGTCCTGCTCTTCCTGTCGACAATCGCATCGGTCACCGCTGTCTCCCTGGTTTCCTACGTCGGTGTAGCGAGCCTGCAGGAGGATCGCGGCTGGCCGGTCTGGCTGGCCCTGCTCCTCATCGTCGCGATCATGGTGGTCGTGAGCTACGTCGTGCTGGGTGTGGCAGCTCGGACACTCGGTCGCCAGCATGCCGATCGGATCGCCCTTCGCTCCGCGGGAGTCGCGAGCCTGCTCGCGGGGATCCTCGGCCCCTTGGCCACCCTGCTCATCATCGTCGGCAATGCCCTGACCCCGGGCCGGGGCTATCGCGAAGGGCCCTTCGCCACGCAGGCGGAACTCCGCGAGCTGGTCGACATCGCCGAGGCCGAGGATCTCATCGAGGACGACGAGCGTCAGATGATCCATTCCGTCTTCGAGCTGGGCGATACCTTCGCGCGTGAGGTCATGGTGCCGCGCACGGAGATGATCTTCATCGAGCGCCACAAGACGCTGAGGCAGGCGCTGTCGCTCGGCCTGCGGTCGGGGTTCTCGCGCATTCCGGTGATCGGGGAGAACTCCGACGATGTCGTCGGCATCGTCTATCTCAAGGATGTCGTCCGACGAGTGTTCGATCGTCGCGATGCCGAGCAGACCGAGACGGTCGAGTCCCTGATGCGCCCGGCCTTCATGGTCCCGGACAGCAAGCAGGTCGACGAGCTCCTCAAGGACATGCAGGCGGCGCACACCCATATGGCCATCGTCGTCGACGAGTACGGCGGCACGGCGGGCCTGGTGACGATCGAGGATGTGCTGGAGGAGATCGTCGGTGAGATCGCTGACGAATACGACACTGCCGCGCCCGAGGTTGCCAAGTTGGACAATGGCTCCGTCCGCGTGAGCGCCCGAATGCACGTGGATGATTTCGCCGACCTCATTGACGTGGATGTCGAGTCGGAGGACGAGGGAGTGGACACCGTGCTCGGCCTCATGGGCAAGCGCCTAGGGCGAGTGCCGATCCCAGGTGCCACCATCGACGTGGACGGCTGGCGACTCACGGCGGAGCAGGGTATGGGCCGACGCAATCGCATTGGAAGCATCCTCGCCGTGCGCGCCCAGGAGTCGGCTGAAGGCGGGGAAGGGCCCGACCGTGACGAGTGACGACCTCACCGCGGAGGACGCCAAGCTCGTGACGCTCGCCCGAGGCGCCCGTGGCCGCGTCGGCGCAGCCACGGGTGCGGCGATCCGCGATGAGACTGGTCGCACGTATTCGGCCGCCGACGTCCGGCTTCCCTCGCTCTCCCTGACCGCACTGCAACTCGCCGTCGCCCAGGCGGTCGCTGCGGGCGCCCGAGGAGTTGAGGCTGCGGTCATCGTGGGAGTCGAGCCGGATGACGATCCCGGTCGACGGGCACTTGCTGATCTGGGCGGGATGGACGTCATCGTGCATCGATGCGCACCTGATGGCACGGTCGTGTCGACGAGCACGGCAGGCGCGTGAGCACGGCGACAGCGACCGACCGTCGCGTCGCCTCGGCCGCAGTGCTCGGGTCGGCTGCGCTCTTCGGCACGGCGGGCACCG
>JAULZJ010000328.1:0-2291 GCA_032117435.1 Candidatus Nanopelagicales bacterium
GTACGAGGCGAGGATCTCCGCCGCGCGATCCTCCCCCACGCGCTGGACGAGTTCGTCGCTGAAGTCGTCATCCCAGCTGCGCACGGCCTGGGCGATCTGATCCTGGACAGCGGTGACATCCGCATCCCGGACCGTCTCGCCAGGTGCGGCCCGCACGACGAAGTGCAGGCGCGCCAGGACGGATTCGGAGACACGAGCGGTGTAGTCCAGGGAAGCGCCGCCGTATGCCTGTCGGAGGATGTCCTGGATGCGCAGGCGGACAGCGGTGTTGTAGCGATCACGGGGGAGGTAGACGAAGCACGACATGAAGCGTCCGTAGGGATCGCGTCGCACGAAGAGGCGCGTCTGGCGACGCTCGGCCATCTGGTGCACCGCCAGCGCCACGGCCGCCAGCTCGGTCGGCTCGACTTGGAAGAGCTCTTCACGCGGATAGGTCTCCAGGAACTGCGTCACCTCCTTGCCCGTGTGCGAGCCAGGCTCGATGTCGAGCTCCTCCATGACCTGCGCCGCTCGCGTGCGGAGCACCGGGATCTCACGCACGGACTGCGCATAGGTCGAAGCGGCGTAGATGCCGAGGAACCTGCGCTCCCCGATGACGCCGCCCGCGTCGTCGAAGCGCTTGACGCCGATGTAGTCCAGGTAGGAGGGGCGGTGCACGGTCGAACGACTGTTGGCGGTGGTGAGGACGAGAATGCGCGGCTCGCGTGCTCGCGCGGCGACAGGGTCGCTCAGGTACGTCGCCTCGCGCGTGTGGTCGGGATCAGCCCGGAGGATGCCGAGGCCGGTGCCGGGGACGGCGCGTAGACGATCACGACCGTCGTCGCTGACAAGGTCGTACTCCCGGTAGCCGAGGAAGGTGAAGTTGTCATCCGCGACCCAGCGCATCAGGGCTGCCGCTTCGTCCGACTCCTCGGCACTGATCCCCGCGGGCGGATGCTCCCGGAGGCCTTCCGCCGTCTCGAGCGCCTTGGCATGCATGCGAGGCCAGTCCTCGACCGCCTCCCGCACATCACTGAGTACGCGACGCAGTGCCGCTTCGACTTCCGACGCGGGCACCGCCCCGCGACTGATCTCGGCATGGATCCAGGACTCACGGATCCCGGGCCCGTCAGCACCCACCGACTCAAGCGCCCCCGTGATGTCGCGCTGGGCAGTGAGTACGGGATGGATGACCAGTCGAAGTGACCTGCCGAGGCGAGTCAGCTCCGCCGCGACGGAATCGACCAGGAAGGGCATGTCATCCGTGACGATCTCGACGACAGGTCCGCCGCACGACCAGCCATCGGTGTCGTCCGTCGGCGTATGCACGCGGACGCGGGATGTGCCCACGGGGCGCTCGCTGCCGAGCTCGACGTGCGACACCATCGCGCCCAGCAGATCCGCGGGCCGACGCGAGGCGATGTCCTCATCAGGGACATGGCGGTAATAGAGGGGGGCGAGCTCCTCGAGGAGGGGACTTCCCGATGCCATCACCTCGACGTCACGCATGACGGAGTCGGCAGGGTGATCCCCGCGGGGCAGCGCCATGGCCGTCGCCTCCTCCAGCCCTTAGCCCGTGTCGGCCAGCCTGCCAGATCCACCGCGCTCGAGAGCCACCCGGCTGGTGCGCAGGGAGGTCTCGAGGACTTCGATTCGCCGTCGGCTGTCCATGATGTTGCCGCCCATGGCCTCGAGGTCCTCGCGTCCGGGGCCGAGGACGGTCACGCGCGCGCCATCCTCCCGCAACTCCTCCACCTCGGACTCGCATCGCCGGGTGACCGTGCCTCGCCAACGCCGCTCCAGGCGGCTCAGCAAGGTGTCCGGCTCGTCCGTCTCGAAGGACACCATGGGCGCGACGACGAAGACCTCGTCGAGATCCTGGCCAACCACAACATCGGCCGATGTCGCGGACCATGCCCCGCCATCGATGTAGGTCCTGTCCTCGATCGTCACCGGCTCGAACCACCCCGGGATGGCGCATGACGCCATCACGGCGTCGGCGAGGGGGACCTCCGGGGCATCCTCGCGACCGAAGACCACGCGGTGACCGGCTTCGTAGTCCATCGCGACGACCCACACCGACGGATGCGGGGACCACTCACCCAGGGGCGTGATCGCATCGATGAGGTGCCCCACGCGCTCGAGTGATCCGTTGCCCACGGGCAGGAACGCCGAGAGCACCGCAGTCGGCGGCATCTTCAGACCGTGCCGCAACGAAGATGCCATGAGTCGCACCGACCCCGGTCCGCGTAGTCGGGGCATCGTCGGACGTCGACCGCCTGTCGCGGTCTCGTAGTCCCAGAGGTAGCCCG
>JAULZJ010000329.1:0-1567 GCA_032117435.1 Candidatus Nanopelagicales bacterium
GGCCCGGATGCAGATCACCGGAGATGATGGCCCTGCGCACGGCATCGACGACCCCTTCGCGCGTGGGCGCGCGAGCGGCGTAACCTCACCCACGTGATTGTCAGACAATCATGACATCAGGAGAATCGCATGCGAACGGTGATCATCGGCGGGGGAGTCCTGGGACTCACCCTCGGTTATGAGCTCGCCCGGCAGGGCGCAGAGGTCGAGATCGTCGATGCGCGCGAGCCAGGTCTCGGCGCAAGCGCCGTCAATGCCGGCTGGGTCGTGCCTTCGGAGGCAGCACCCGTGCCCGGCCCGGGCCTGATCCTCAAGTCGCTGAAGTGGATGATCCGCAAGGACTCTCCCCTCTACATCAGGCCATCCGTGCATCCGGATCATGTGAAGTTCATGCTCGGCATGTGGCGCCGCTGCAATGAGCGCGACTCCCGCGCGGGATTCCAGGCACATCTCGCCCTCGCCGAGTCGACGAACGACATCCTCGACGACTACGCCCGAGATGGCATCGCCTTCGACTCCTATGCACAGGGCCTGCTCATGGCCTTCCGCGATACGGACAACATGCACCACCACGTCGAGGGCCTCGACCTGCAGACCGCCTTCGGCCTGGACCCTCAGGTGCTCGAGGGCGATGACATCCACCAGGCTGAGCCTGCACTGCGCAGCGGACTCGCGGGCGGCATCTACTTCCCCCATGAGCGACACCTCGACGCGGCATCGCTCACACGCGGATTGCGTGCACGCATCGTCGAGCTGGGCGGCGTCATCACGGAATCCGCTCCCATCGACCGCGTGGAGCGCCTGGGAGACGCGATCGTCGCCGTGCGCAGCGGCGAGCGACGCTTCACCGGCGATGCCTTCGTGGTCGCTGCGGGTGCATGGACCGGTCGCATCACCGACCTCTTCGGCGTGCCTCTACCGATCCGGCCGGGCAAGGGCTATTCCATCGATCTCACGCCCGCACCACTGCAACTGCGCACCGCACTCAACCTGTCGGACGCCAAGATCGCGATGACGCCGTACGGCGGGCGACTGCGCCTGTCGGGGACTATGGAGTTCGCCGGCATGGACGAGGACGTCAATGTCACGCGCGTGCAGGCGATCCTGCGCGGACCGTCCGGATACTTCGACAACTGGCAGACGCCGGCGAGCGCACCGCAGGCCAAGGCCGGCATGCGCCCGATGACACCCGACGGCATGCCCATCATCGGACTGCTTCCGGGCACGGCCAATGCCTACGTCTCGAGTGGACACGGCATGCTCGGCGTCACCCTCGGCCCTGGCACCTCCCGTGCGCTCGCCGACGCGATCCTCGGCCACGGATACCCACCGCGCCTGCTGCCCTTCAGCCCGGTCCGCTTCGCCCGCCGCGTCAAGCCGATGCCGGCCCTCACCCCCTCGGGAGCACCTGCATGAGCATCACCGGCATCCTCGTCGCCCTGGTCACGCCCTTCACCGACGACTACCGCATCGACGACGCGGGCATCCAGCACCATGTCGATCGCATGGTGGCTGCGGGCATCCACGGGCTCGTGCCCCTCGGCACGACGGGGGAATTCACCACGAT
>JAULZJ010000330.1:0-2904 GCA_032117435.1 Candidatus Nanopelagicales bacterium
CGATGCGCCACATCAGCCACGCGATGACGAATGCGCCGGCGATGGCGAGGACCACGGACAGCGCGTAGAGCGGCCCGGATTCCAGGCCTATGGCGTTCATGCCCGCCCGCCAGACGCCGAACCAGACAAGGTGTGTCATGTAGAGCGAGTAGGACACGACGCCACCCAGGATCAGGGTGTCGGTGCCGAGCCAGCGGGCCTGGCCTCGCCGGGAGAGGGCCAGTGCACCGATCCACACGATGAGTGGCGGCACGAGCCACAGATGGAAGTAGGGCGGCAGGGGCTCCGCGTCGGGATCGCTCAGCGTGATGGGGGACTGTGCCGCCGTCCAGTTACCGAGGAAGAAGGCACCGGCCACGACGAGCAGGGGCATCAGGACCGAGATGACCGTGGCGCTGCGCTCGACGCGCGCGCTCGGATCGGTGGCACCGGTCGGGATGAATCGCAGGACGATGAGATAGGTGATGGCGCCCGCGGTGAATTCCGTCATGACGCGGATGACCGAGCCCCACAGGTCGGTGTAGTACGGGTCGAGCGTGAGGCTGCCACGCCACAGGAGCGGCGCCAGGGCGAGCGACCACGCAACGAAGAGCACCCAGGTGGGCACGTGGCGATGCAGCGCGTAGAGGAGCAGGACGAGAAGGGGGAAGACGAGGTAGGCGAGCCACTCCATCGAGAGCGACCAGGCGACGACGTTCCAGCCGCGGTCCGGATGCGGACCCCACTCCTGGATGAGCAGCAGATTGCTCACGTAGTCCCACGGATTGAGCCACGGACGGTCCTTCTGGACCCCCGTGATCCATGCCTGGGCGATCACGGCGATACCCGCGACGTTGAGCATGACGAAGTGGACCGGGTAGATGCGCGCGAGGCGCAGCCACCAGAAGCTGGCTGCTGCGCCGATGGCGAGGCGTGAGCCCATGCGGGTCAGGTAGGTGTGGGTGATGATGAAGCCCGAAAGTGCGAAGAAGAGGTCCACGCCGAGTCGGCCGACGCGGATGAGCTCGCTGAGCACCGGGATGTCCATGACGCCGATCCGATCCAGCGGATCCTGCAGGTGATAGAGAAGCACCCACAGGGCAGCAACGAAGCGGATGCCGGTCAACTGCCTGATGAAGACCGCCACGCCCACCTCCCACGCCTTAGGTGAAGGCCCCATCGTCGCACGCGGCGAGCCGACTACCCTCGGGCCATGCCGCGGCGCAGCCCTCATCACGCGCTCTTGACGGACCTCTCGCTTGCACGCGGGGGAGTCGATCGCCAGGCCGAGCGCCGTGGCGATGATGACTGGCTTGCCCAGACATGGTCAGGCCCGGACGTCCTGGTGCTGCCCGTTGCCGACGGTGTCGTGCCGATCGCGGGCACGTCCGCGCTGCTGCGGCCATTGCGCACGCATGATGTGCCCGACGACGCCGAGAGGCTCTTCCTGGGCACGGATGCGCGCGGGCGCTCATGGTTCGCGGCACGTATGCCCGTCGAGGGTCCCCAGGCGGGCCTGCGCGAGGTAGGCGCGGACCTTGGCGGGGACGATGTCGCACTCGCGACGACTGCGATAGCCCTGGACAACTGGCACCGTGCCCACGTGCGCTGCCCTCGCTGCGGAGATTCGACGGTGCCCGCGCAGGCCGGTTGGATCCGTCGCTGCGTCTCCGACGGGAGCGAGCACTATCCGCGGACCGATCCCGCGGTCATCGTCCTGGTCGTCGATACCGATGATCGCGCGCTGCTGGGTCGACAGGCGCGCTGGCAGCCCTCGTGGTTTTCGACGCTTGCGGGCTTCGTGGAGCCCGGTGAGTCCGCCGAGGCCGCGGTGCGTCGCGAGGTCCTCGAGGAGGTGGGAGTGACCGTCGGCGACATGGCCTATCTCGGTAGCCAGCCGTGGCCCTTCCCCTGCTCGCTGATGCTGGGCTACCACGCGTGGGCGACGACGGTCGAGGTCGCAGTGGACGGTGAGGAGATCGTCGAGGCGCGGTGGTTCAGCCGCGACGAGCTTGCGACAGCCTGCGAGGTGGGTGAGGTCGCCCTGCCGCCGGCCGTCTCGATTGCCCGCCGCCTCATCGAGCGGTGGTACGGCGAGCCGCTGCGCGGCGATTGGATACGGCCGTAGGCGTCGAGCGGATCAGGTGCCGAGTTTGGCCTTGACCTGCCCGAGCGAGGGATTGGTCATCGTCGTTCCGTCGGCGAAGAGCAGCGTCGGAACCGTTTGGTTGCCGCCATTGACGCCCTCGACGAACGCCGCGGCTTCGGGATCCGCCTCGATGTCGACCTCCACGACCTCGATGCCCTCGCGGCCTAGCTGCGCCTTGAGACGATGGCAGAAGCCGCACCAGGCAGTGGTGTACATCGTGATCGACATGGCCCGAGTCTCTCGCGGGTGGCCCTGATCGGCAACGCCGGGTGAGCCCGACCGGGGCCGCTTGAGTCGGACCCCAATGCAACGATGGCGCCGTGGAGGCGGAACTACTGGATGCGCTCGACCCCGAGCAGCGCGCCGTCGCCGAGTCGGTCGAGGGGCCGGTCGTCGTGTGGGCGGGCGCCGGCACCGGCAAGACGCGCGCGGTGACCTACCGCATCGCCCATGCCGTCCGCAGCGGCGTCCACGATCCACGGCGCGGCCTGGCCGTCACCTTCACCACGCGCGCGGCTGGCGAAATGCGCGAGCGGCTTCTCCGGCTCGGCGTCGATGGCATGCAGGTACGCACCTTCCACTCGGCGGCACTGCGCCAGTTGCGTCACTTCTGGCCGCGTGGGATCGGGGGCCAGCCACATGATGTCGTCTCCCGGGTCGCACCGCTGGTCGCCGAGGCGGCTACGCGCTGTGGCGTCGCGGCAGACAGTGCCACCGTTCGCGATCTCATCGCCGAGATCGCCTGGGCCAAGCAGGTGGAAATCGACCCGGAGGGC
>JAULZJ010000331.1:0-407 GCA_032117435.1 Candidatus Nanopelagicales bacterium
TGATCGGGGTGCCCGCCGCCCCGCTCGTGGAGCGGCTCTACGGCGAGCGGCGCTTCGCCTATGTCGTCAAGGACATCACCCCCGAGCAGTGGCGCCAGATCGACGAGCTCGGCCTGGTCGGGATCTACTCCGAGCGCACCCTCAAGCGCGTCTATCCCTCCGGTGACGTCGCGGCCAATGTCGTGGGCTTCGTCGGATCCGAGGGCGCCGGGCTCGCCGGGCTCGAGTACGCCCTCGACGACCGGCTCGCCGGTGTGGACGGCTGGCGGACCTTCGAGCGGGTGAGCGGGGTGGCAATCCCCGGCTCCGCCGAGACGGTCGAGCAGCCCGTGCCCGGCACCGCCGTACAGCTCACGATCGACCGCGACATCCAGTACGTCGCGCAGCGCGCCCTGGCCAATGAGGTC
>JAULZJ010000331.1:417-1677 GCA_032117435.1 Candidatus Nanopelagicales bacterium
CTCCACCTCTAAGGTCATCACCGTCGCCGCGGTGCTCGAGGAGGGTGCGGCCGACGCAAACTCGATGTTCACGATCCCGCCGACCCTGGACCGCGGGGGCAAGACCTTCCACGATGCGACCCAGCACGGCGGCTACGAGTGGGATCTCGCCACGATCCTCGCCCAGTCGTCGAATATCGGCACGATCCTCGCGGCGGAGCGGGTGCCCGAGGCCACGATGTTCGACTACTTCGAGAGGTTCGGCATCGGCCAGCCCTCCGGGATCGGCCTGCCGGGGGAGTCGCCGGGATACCTCCCGCCGATGGACACCTGGTCGGCGACGACCTTCCCCACCATGGCCTTCGGCCAGGGCTTCAGCGTCAACGCGATCCAGATGGCCGATGTCTTCTCGACCATCGCCAATGACGGCGTGCGCATGCCCGCCCGCATCGTCGCGGACTCCTCCATCCCGACAGCCGAGGGCGAGCGCGTCATCAGCGAGCGCACGGCCAAGACGATCCGCGAGATGCTCGAGCGCGTGGTCGCCGCCGGTGGCACTGCGCCGATGGCCGGCATCCCCGGCTACCGCGTCGGCGGCAAGACCGGCACCGCTCAGGTCATCGACCCGGAGTGCGGCTGCTACAACGGCGAGACGATCGGCTCCTTCATCGGCATGGCGCCGATCGAGGATCCCGAGCTGGTCATCGCGGTCACCATCGTCAAGCCCAAGGTCGTGCAGATGGGCGGCGAGCTCGCCGGTCCGGTCTTCCGCGAGGTCATGACCTACGCGCTGCAGGCGCAGCGGGTCGCGCCGATCACGCCCAAGTCCCGATCCTCCCGGTAGCGTGCTGACGTGTCGATCGACCTGCGGCCCGCAGCCCCGCCGGCGCCCCTGACGCTGGGTGAGATCGCTGCCGCCTGCGGGCTGGCCACGGACACGCTGCATGTGGCGGTCACGGGTGTCACGCATGACTCGCGCGCGGTGCGCCCCGGGGATCTCTTCGCCGCGCTGCCCGGGGAGCACGCGCACGGTGCGGCGTACGCGGAGCAGGCCCGCGAGCGCGGTGCGGTCGCGATGCTCACCGATGCCGACGGCGCCGGGATGGTGGCGGGCTTCCCCGCACTCATCGCGGAGGATCCTCGCGAGGCACTCGGTGCGGTCGCCGCGGAGATCTATCGCCATCCCGCGCGCGACCTGCTGCTCATCGGCGTCACGGGCACAAATGGCAAGAGCACGAGCGTGCACCTGCTCGAGGCGGGACTGCAGGCCGCGGGCCATCG
>JAULZJ010000332.1:0-9715 GCA_032117435.1 Candidatus Nanopelagicales bacterium
GCAGGCCTACTCCTCCGTGCTGGCGGGTGACCTCGGCCCCGAGCATCGTGCCCACCGTGCGATGGACATTGCGGATTGGCAGGCGCGCGCGGACTGGCTCTCCCCCGGTCAGGGCCGGTGCGCACAGTTCGATCAGCTCACGATCGAGTGCCCGATCAAGCCCATGATCCTGGGTCGTGACGCACCGGCGCGAGCCCTCCACAGCGGGCTGGTAGAGGATCGGACTGAGATCCAATCCGCTGGCCTTCCAGTGATCCACGGCAGGGCGCGCGTCGATCATGTCGACGCGGCCGATCGCCTCGTCGAGGCTGCGGAAGCCGAGTGCGGCAAGGTGCTCACGCACCTCCTCGGCGATGAACTCGAAGAACGTCACGACGAAGTCCGGTGACCCCGTGAAGCGGGCGCGCAGCTCCGGATTCTGCGTCGCGACGCCCACCGGACAGGTGTCGAGGTGGCAGACGCGCATCATGATGCAGCCCATGACGACGAGCGGCGCCGTCGCGAAGCCGAACTCCTCGGCTCCGAGCAGTGCGGCAATGACCACATCCCGGCCCGTCTTGAGTTGGCCGTCGGTCTGCACGACCACCCGATCGCGCAGGCCGTTGAGCAGGAGCGTCTGCTGCGTCTCGGCGAGGCCGAGTTCCCACGGTGTGCCCGCGTGCTTGAGCGAGGTCAGGGGCGAGGCGCCCGTGCCGCCGTCATGGCCGGAGATGAGGATGACGTCGGCGTGGGCCTTCGCCACCCCCGCGGCGACGGTCCCGACACCAGCCTCGGAGACGAGCTTGACGTGGATGCGGGCCCGATCGTTGGCGTTCTTCAGGTCGTGGATGAGCTGGGC
Organism: Candidatus Nanopelagicales bacterium; assembly: GCA_032117435.1. Lineage (GTDB taxonomy): Bacteria > Actinomycetota > Actinomycetes > S36-B12 > S36-B12 > Mxb001. The sequence goes on from JAULZJ010000332.1 coordinate 839, forward strand.
CAGGTCCTCGATCGAGTAGATGTCGTGGTGAGGGGGTGGCGAGATCAGTCCCACTCCCGGGGTGGAGTGCCGCGTCTTGGCCACCCACGGATAGACCTTGTGCCCGGGCAACTGGCCGCCCTCGCCCGGCTTAGCACCCTGCGCCATCTTGATCTGGATGTCATCGCTGTTGACGAGGTATTCGCTCGTCACGCCGAAGCGCCCCGAGGCAACCTGCTTGATCGCCGATCTCTTGGAGTCGCCGTTGTCCATCGGGATGAAGCGCTCGGGATCCTCGCCCCCCTCTCCGGTGTTGGACTTCGCGCCGATGCGGTTCATGGCGACTGCCAGCGTCTCGTGCGCCTCCTGCGAGATGGAGCCATAGGACATGGCGCCCGTGGAGAACCGGCGCACGATCGACTCGACGGGCTCGACCTCCTCGATCGGGACGGCAGGCCGCTCGCCCAGGCGCAGGTCGAACAGGCCGCGCAGGGTCATGAGGCGGCGGGTCTGGTCATCGACGCGATCGGTGTACTGGCGGAAGATGTCGTAGCGCTTCTCCCGGGTGGCGTGCTGGAGGCGGAAGACGGTGTCGGGGTCGAAGAGATGCGGCTCGCCCTCCCGGCGCCACTGGTATTCGCCGCCCACTTCGAGGCGGCGGTGTGCCGGCGAGATCCCGCTCGATGGGTAGGCGATGTCGTGTCGCGCCTTCACCTCCGCATGGACGACGTCGAGTCCGACTCCGCCGAGACGTGAGACCGTGCCGGTGAAATAGCGCTCGACGAGCTCGTGCGACAGTCCCACGGCCTCGAAGATCTGCGCGCCGCGATAGGAGCCCACCGTGGACACGCCCATCTTGGACATGACCTTGAGGAGGCCCTTGCCCAGTGCCTTCACCAGGTTGCGCACGGCCTTCTCCGGCGCGATTCCGGTGAGAATGTCGCGATAGACGAGATCCTCGACCGACTCCATCGCGAGGTATGGGTTGATAGCCGCAGCGCCATAGCCCACGAGGAGGGCGGCATGGTGCACCTCGCGGACATCACCCGCCTCGACGATGAGCGCGACCTGGGTCCGGGTCTTGCGGCGCACCAGGTGGTGGTGCACAGCAGAGCAGAGCAAGAGGGATGGGATCGGAGCAAGGTCGGTCGTCGAGTCGCGATCTGACAGGACGAGGAAGCGGACGCCGCCGTCGATCATCGCGTCGACCTCGGCGAAGATCTCCTCGAGCCGGGACTCCAGCGCGGCCGCGCCTCCGTCGATGTCGTAGAGGCCGCTGATCTTGGCGGCCGCGAAGCCCGACAGGTCGCCATCCGAGTTGATGTGCAGGATCTTGGCAAGCTCGTCGTTGTCGATGATCGGGAAGGGCAGGACCACCTGGCGGCAGTGCGCCGGCGTGGGATCGAGGAGGTTCCCCTCGGGGCCGATGACCGTCGACAGCGAGGTGACGATCTCTTCGCGGATGGCATCGAGCGGCGGATTGGTCACCTGCGCGAATGCCTGCTGGAAGTAGTCGAAGAGCAGTCGCGGGCGTGCCGACAGTGCCGCCACCGGCGTGTCCGTGCCCATCGACCCAATGGGCTCGGCACCCGCCACCGCCATCGGCGACAGGATGAGCCGCAGCTCCTCCTCGGTGTAGCCGAAGGTCTGCTGGCGACGAGCCACGGAGGCGGTTGGGTGCACGATGTGCTCGCGATCGGGCAGCAGGTCCAGGTGCACGAGACCGCCGTGCAGCCAGTCCGCGTAGGGAGCCGCGGCGGCGAGCTCTGCCTTGATCTCCGCGTCCTCGACGATCCGGCCGGCAGCGGTGTCGACCAGGAACATCTGCCCCGGTTGCAGGCGGCCCTTGCGCACGATCGACGCGGGATCGAACTCAAGGACACCCGCTTCGGACGCGAGCACCACGAGACCGTCATCGGTGACCCAGAAGCGCCCGGGGCGCAGCCCATTGCGATCGAGGACCGCACCGATGAGCTCGCCGTCGGTGAAGGAGACATTTGCCGGGCCGTCCCACGCCTCCATGAGCGTGGAGTGGTACTCGTAGAAGGCGCGTCGCTGCGGATCCATGTCGACGTCGTTCTCCCACGCCTCGGGGATCATCATGAGCACGGCGTGCGGTAGGGAGCGGCCACCGAGGTGGAGCAGCTCCACGACCTCGTCGAAGGAAGCCGAGTCACTGCCGCCCGGGGTGCAGACGGGCAGGATGCGCGCGATGTCGCCTGGGATGAGATCGGACGCGAGCATGGCCTCACGGGCGCGCATCCAATTGCGATTGCCCTTCACCGTGTTGATCTCGCCATTGTGAGCGATGAGTCTGTAGGGATGCGCCAGCGGCCAGGAGGGGAAGGTGTTGGTGGAGAAGCGCGAGTGGACGAGCCCCAGCGCAGACTCCATGTCGGGGTCGGCGAGGTCGGGGAAGAACTCACCCAGCTGATGAGTGGTGAGCATTCCCTTGTAGACGAGCGTGCGCCCCGAGAGCGACGGGAAGTAGACGTCCGTCTCGTGCTCCGCGCGCTTGCGCAGGCAGAAGGCACGGCGTTCCAGGTCCAACCCCGTGAGCGGGGCCGACAAGCCCGCGACGACGAGCTGGCGGAAACGCGGCATGACACTGCGCGCCGTGCGGCCCAGGCCGTCGGGATGCGTGGGTACGTCGCGCCATGCGACGACGCGCAGGCCCTCCTCCGCGGCAAGCTCCTCGATGCGCGCGCAGGTTGCACGGTCGGCATCGTCGTCATCGGGGAGGAAGGCGAGTCCCACGGCGTACTCCCCCGCGGGCGGCAGGGCATCGCCGACGACGCGGCGCAGGAATCGATCGGGGACCTGGATGAGGATGCCGGCGCCGTCACCGGAGTCCGGCTCCGCGCCCGAGGCCCCGCGATGGTCCAGATTGAGCAGGGCCGTCAGCGCCAACTCGACGATCTCGTGCGAGGGCCCGTCATGCAAGGTGGCGATGAAGGCGACACCGCAGGCATCGTGCTCGGCATCCGGGTCATACAGCCCCTGGGCGGGCGGCTGTGCGCTGAACTTGCGCTGCGAGACGGACAAGGCCAACTCCTCCACGTCACTCGACCCCGCGGGAGCGGGGGATGACGGGACGTCGTTGGCCCGTGCGCAGGACCCTAGCAGGACGACCACCCCACGTGCCCGGGGGCCATCGCCCGACCGGGCTGCGAACTTCGGTCAGGAAGTGCCGCCGGGCGGGACATTCCGTCCGGAGTCCGGGCCAGCGGAGGCACCCGAGTCGGGGGCGCCTGCGGCATCGGGTGCGACCTCGGTCACCCGAGCCGCCTCCTTGGGGGCCGCCTGCTGCTCCTTGATCTGCTCGAGCTGCTCGCGCTCGACGTACTTGCGCGGCGGCAGCACCTCCTCCCGGCCGGGCCGCATGCGCGACGACACGATGAGGTAGATGAGGGCGCCGAGGCCCACGACGATGGATGTCCAGACATTGAGGCGGACACCGAGGATCGTGTTGGCGGTGTCGATGCGGAGGTACTCGATCCACACCCGGCCGAGGGTGTAGAGCAGGACGTAGAGCGCGAAGACGCGACCGTGGCCCATGGTGAATCGCTTGTCGGCCCAGATGAGCACCAGGGCGACACCCACCATCCACAGTGACTCGTAGAGGAACGTCGGATGGAAGGTCGCGAAGTCCGCATAGCCCTCGGGGCGGTACTGCGGTGCGATCTCCAGACCCCAGGGCAGCGTGGTGGGCGCACCGAAGAGCTCCTGGTTGAACCAATTGCCCCAGCGACCGATCGCCTGGGCGAGGGCGATGCCGGGGGCGATGGCGTCGGCGATGGGCGGCAGTGCGACACCGAGGCGTCGCGCACCGATCCAGGCACCGAGGCCGCCCACGGCGACCGCGCCCCAGATGCCTAGACCGCCATCCCAGATGCGCAGGGCGCCGATGAAACCCGATCCCCCGGGTGCGAAGTAGAGCTGCCAGTCGCTGACAACGTGATAGAGCCGACCGCCGATGATCCCGAAGGGAACCGCCCAAAGCGCGATGTCGCCGATGACCCCGGCACTGCCGCCGCGCGCGACGTAGCGTCGCGAGCCCACGACGATCGCGACGACGATGCCGAGGATGATCAGCAGGGCGTAGGCGCGCAGCGGAAGCGGGCCGAGATTCCACGTGCCCTGGCTCGGGCTCGGGATGAAGGCGAGGAGATCCACGTCGATGTCCAGCAGGCACGCCTACTGGGCGGCCGCTGCCTCCTCCACCAGCTTCTCCAGCGCGGCCTGGTCGGCGAGCTGCGCGCCCTCGAGGGCGGTCCCGTTGAGGTAGCCGCGCGGGGTGCCCTCGACGTTGCCATCGTAGAAGGCCTGCGTGGAGTTGGCCGCCCACCCGAGGTAGCGGTTGCTGGTGAGGCAGTCGTTGAACTGCTCCAGCGGCACGCCGGTGATCCCGACCTCCTCGGCGAAGCCGACGAACTGCTCCCTGGTCCAGCCCTCGCCCTCCACCGTGGGCTGATTGGCGTAGATCAGATCGTGGTACTCCAGCGTCTTGCCCGCGTCGATGGCGCAGCCCCATGCGTTGATGGCGGCGGCGGACGACGTATTGCCGAGATTGTTGTCGAGGAATGCGGTCGGGCGGTAGACCAGGCGCACCTTGCCGTCCGTGGCCAGGCTCTGGATGCCGGCGCCGTTCAACTCCTCGAGCGAGCCACATGCCGGGCACTGGAAGTCCTCCCACAGCTCCAGCAACGGTGCGGTCTCGGGGGCGGTGCCCACGGGGACACCCCACGGTGCGATCCCGTCGGCGCCGTAGACGTCGGTCGGCACGGCAGCGTTGGGATCCGGAGCCGGCATCGGCGTCCCGCCGTTCGCGGAGTCGTCGCCGGAGATGCGTGGCACGACGACGGCAAGACCGATGATGAGGACAACCACGACGACGACGCCGATGGCGCCGATGATGCGGACGGTGCGCTCGCGTCGCTTCTCCGCTGCCATCTGCTCGGCGCGCGCGGCAGCGGCTTTGTCGCGGGTGCTCTTGGTCTCGCGTTCCTTAGCCATGCTTGCTCTCAACCTCCGGTGTACGCCGCACCTCGCTGCGGCCAGGCCACTACGGTACGGGGATCTCCCCGGTCCTGCGACGCCGCACCCCCGCAGCGAGTTCCCTCGCCAGGGCGCCCACGGACTCGAGCGCGGCGGCGTGCGATGGGGCCTCCTGGATGAGGCGGATGAACGCCGAGCCCACGATCACACCGTCCGCATAGGCGGCGATCTCCGCGGCCTGCTCGCCCGAGGAGACACCCAGCCCGACGGCCACGGGCAGGTCCGTCACCGCGCGGACGCGGGCGACCAGACCCTCCGCGGAGTGGGAGACCTGGGTGCGCGCGCCAGTCACGCCCATCGTCGAGGCGGCGTACACGAAGCCACTGCAGGCCTCACTCACCACCCGAAGGCGCTCGTCGGTGCTCGATGGCGCGACGAGGAAGATGCGATCGACGTCGTGGGCCTGCGTGGCGGCGGTCCACTCACCCGACTCCTCCGGGGTGAGGTCAGGGGTGATGACTCCGCATCCACCGACGTCGGCAAGCTCACGGGCGAAGCGAGCGACCCCGTAGCGCTCGACGGGGTTCCAGTAGGACATGACGACGGTGGCCGCACCCGTCTGCGCCACCTCTCCGGCGACGGCGATGACGTCGGCGGGTGTCGTGCCCTCGCGCAGGGCGCGATCCGCAGCAGCCTGGATGACGGGGCCGTCCATGAGCGGATCGGAGTAGGGCAACCCGACCTCGACGATGTCGACACCGCCCTCGACCATGGCACGCATGAGGTCCACGCTCTCGGCGCGGGTGGGGAAACCGGCCGGCAGATAGCCGATCAGCGCCGCTCGTCCCTCCTCCCGCGCACGGGCGAAGGCGTGTGCCAGGGCCGTCATCGTCCCTCGGCGGCCTCATCGATGGGATCCAGGCCGAACCATCGCGCTGCGGTAGCGACATCCTTGTCGCCGCGTCCGGAGAGGTTGACGACGATGATGGAATCCGGTCCCAGCTCATGGCCGAGCCGCATCGCACCTGCGAGCGCATGCGCGGTTTCGATCGCCGGGATGATCCCCTCAGTGCGGCACAGTCGCTCGAAGGCATCCATGGCCTCGGCATCGGTGACGGGCGCGTAGTGCGCGCGACCCGTGTCGTGCAGCCACGCGTGCTCGGGGCCGACGCCCGGATAGTCGAGGCCGGCGCTGATGGAGTGCGAGGGCACGGTCTGGCCCCATTCATCCTGCATGACATACGTGCGTGCACCGTGCAGCACACCGGGTGATCCGCCGGCGAAACGAGCCGCGTGCCGACCGGTCTCCACTCCGTCGCCGCCGGCCTCGAATCCCCACAGCGCGACATCCGCGTCGTCCATGAAGGCCGAGAAGAGTCCCATGGCATTGGATCCACCGCCGACGCAGGCGGCGAGAGCGTCCGGCAGTCGGCCCGTGGCCTCGAGCACCTGCTCCCGCGCCTCACGGCCGATGACGGACTGGAAGTAGCGCACCATCTCGGGGAATGGGCTCGGGCCCGTGACCGTGCCGAGGATGTAGTGGGTCTCGTCGACCGTCGTCACCCAGTCGCGCATCGCCTCGTTGATCGCGTCCTTCAGCGTGCGACTCCCCGCGGTCACCGGGATGACCGTGGCGCCGAGCAGGCGCATGCGCACCACATTGAGGGCCTGCCGGCGCGTGTCCTCCTCGCCCATGTAGACGGTGCAGTCGAGTCCCATCAACGCCGCGGCCGTCGCGGAAGCGACGCCGTGCTGCCCGGCACCGGTCTCTGCGATGACGCGCTTCTTGCCCATGCGCACGGTGAGCATCGCCTGACCGAGGACGTTGTTGATCTTGTGCGAGCCCGTGTGATTGAGGTCCTCCCGCTTGAGGAAGACACGCGCTCCCCCGCAGTGCTCCTGGCCGAACCTCACGGCCTCGGTGAGCGGACTGGGGCGACCGGTGTAGGTGCGATGCAGGCGGTCGAGCTCGGTGTGGAAGGCCGGATCCGCGATCGCGGCGCGGAACTCCGCGTCGAGCCCATCGAGTGCCGCCGTCAGGGCCTCCGGCACGAATCGGCCGCCGTAGGGACCGAAGTGCCCCTGCTCGGCGACCACGGCCTCGCTAGTCACGCGCACCTCGAAGAGCCGGGTGCGAACCGGCCGTCACGAGGTCGTGCACGGCGGCCCTGGGATCCGCGGACGTGGCGAGACTCTCGCCGACGAGCACGGCGTCGGCACCCGCCTCGGCATAGCTGATGAGGTCACGGGGGTCGCGCACACCGGACTCGGCGATGCGCAGGCACGAGTCCGGGATTCGGGGTGCAAGTCTCGCGAAGGTGCCGCGGTCGACCTCGAGTGTCTTGAGGTTGCGTGCGTTGACGCCGATGATCGTCGCCCCTGCATCGACCGCGCGCACGACCTCCTCCTCGTCGTGGACCTCGACGAGCGGCGTCATGCCCAGGGACCGCGTGCGCTCGATAAGGCTCACGAGGGCGTTCTGGTCGAGCGCGGCAGCGATGAGGAGGATGACATCGGCGCCGTGGGCGCGCGCCTCCCACAGTTGGTAGCTCGTGACGATGAAGTCCTTGCGAAGCACGGGGATGTCGACAGCGCAGCGGACCTCGCGCAGGTCGTCGAGTGAGCCACCGAAGCGCCGCTGCTCCGTGAGCACGCTGATGCACCGGGCACCGCCTGCCTCGTAGTCGCGCGCGAGCTGCGCGGGATCGTCGATCTCCGCGAGGCGTCCCTTGCTCGGGCTCGCGCGCTTGACCTCGGCGATCACGCCGACACCGGGCTCGCGCAGCACGCTCTCCGCATCGCGCGGTGCGGGCATGCGCGCCGCAAGCGCCTTCAGGTCATCCAGCGGGAGGGCAGCCATGCGCGCATCGAGGTCATCGCGCACGCCAGCGATGATGTCGTCGAGGACTGTCATCGCTCACCCCCGTAGGTCAGGCGCGAGGTGCGCCGCTGTCTCACGCCGTCAGCGTGCCACAGCGAGACGGCGTTCGCTCAGCCGACCCCGGTGGGACGGAGGATCTAGCCCGCGCCCGAGGCGAGATACGGGATGAAGTTGCGCACGACCGCGAAGCCCATCGCCACGATGAGCACGACAATGGGAGCGGTGCGCGCGATCGTCTCCCGCCCACGCGTCATGGGGGGCGTGACACCCGTCCACGCGCGATAGGCCCAGATGGCCCAGAGGATCACGAGCAGCGGCACAAGCACGACGAAGAGCGCGTTGTGATCGAGCGCACTCGCGATGTCGCCGTGTGCCAGAGCATGAGTGGCGCGCAAGCCGCCGCAGCCGGGGCAGTCGATGCCCAGGAGCGCCAGCGTGGGACACATCGGATAGTGCCCCGGCTCATTGGGATCCACCATCCGGATGTATCCCGTCGCGGCGATCACGCCGAGTGCCGCGGCCACCGGTGCGACCAGGCGCCGCGCACGCGGGCGCGGATCGACCCTGGGCTCGCTCGCGACATGCGAGGACGTGTCGGACACGACTGCAGACTACGTCACATCAGCGGGGGTCGCCGTGGTCGGCGCGGGGTACGGCGACCCGGAAGCAGGCCCCGCCCTCGACGGCCGCATCGGCACTGGCCCAGCCGCCCATGCCCGCGGCGAGTCGACCCACGAGGGCCAGGCCGATGCCCGTGCCCACCGGGCGCAGCCCCCGATAGCGCTCGTGCAGGATGCCCGGCTCGAAGGCGACCTCGCGATCCTCGGGTGCGATGCCTGGGCCGGAGTCGCGCACCTCGACGATGCCCCACTCGGAGGTGCTCGCCGCGGCGGACATGACGATGACACCTCCGGCGGGTGTCACGCGCAGGGCATTCTCCGTGAGGTTGTCCAGGACCTGGCGCAGGCGCAGGGGATCGGCGCGGACCACGATGGCCCGATCAGGGAGTTCGGCCACCA
>JAULZJ010000332.1:9757-10877 GCA_032117435.1 Candidatus Nanopelagicales bacterium
CCGCAGATCGACGTCCGTGCACTCGATGACGAAGTCGTCGGCGCGCAGCCGGGCGAGGTCGAGCAGGTCGCTCACGAGTCGATCGAGTCGCACGGCCTCCGCGGCCATGACCGCGCCGGTGCGCGCGACATCCTCAGCGCCCACGAGCCCATCCGCCAGGGCCTCGGCGTACCCGCGGACGGAGGTGATCGGCGTGCGCAGCTCATGGGAGACGGAGAGCAGGAATTCGCGCTGGCGTCCCTCGGAGACCGCGAGCGCGGCGGACAGGCGATTGAGCGCCTCGGCGATGTCGGCGACCTCGGCGGGCCCCTCGGGTTGCACGTGGATGCCGCGATCCCCCCTCCCCAGGCGCAGTGCCGCATCCGCCGCGCGTCGCAGGGGGGTGGTGAGCCATGCGCCCGCGACGAGCGCGATCGTCACCGCAATGGCCAGGCCGATGACCAGGGCGATGAGCAGGCGCGCGATGACCTCGGTCGCCGTGCCTCCGGCGACGGATGAGGGCTGCACGAGGATGACGCCGATGCCGGGCTCGAAGGGCCGGCCCACCACCAGCACCGCGCCATCGGCCGTGTCTGCGCGCACCTCCACGCCCTGGCCGGTCGTCACGGCATCGACTTCCGCCGGGGTCACTCCCTCAGGGAGGTCGGCCGCGCCCGGTCCCACGACGTACGCCGTCACCTGCTCTGCTTCGAGGACACCGGCCACCCGAGGCGGCAGGACGTAGGTGCCGCGCGGATCGACGCGCAGGGCCGTCGCCGTGAGATCGGCGAGGCGCGCGAGTTCGGCGGTCGCCACGGCCTCGGCATTGCTGCGGATGAGGGGCAGCGAGACGAGAGCCGCCACTACGGCGGCGATAGTGGCCACGGCGACCGCGAGGAGGACGGTCGCGGGCAGCACGCGCAGCCGACGAGTCCTCCCGTCGGTGCTCACGGTGACTCCGCGGCGTACCCGACACCGCGCACAGTGCGCAGCGGGCTCGCACCGCCGAGCTTGCTGCGCACCTGGGCGATGTGGACGTCGACCGTGCGCGTCCCGACGACCGCGGCGTAGCCCCACACCTCCTCGAGGAGCACATCGCGGGTGATCACCCGACCGGGTCGCTCCATGAGGTAGGCCAGGA
>JAULZJ010000333.1:0-10020 GCA_032117435.1 Candidatus Nanopelagicales bacterium
CTCCCGGGTCGCACCGCTGGTCGCCGAGGCGGCTACGCGCTGTGGCGTCGCGGCAGACAGTGCCACCGTTCGCGATCTCATCGCCGAGATCGCCTGGGCCAAGCAGGTGGAAATCGACCCGGAGGGCTATCCCGCCCAGGCGGAACTCCGCAGCCCACCGCTCGCCGCAGCGGAGATCGCCCGCGTCTACGCGTCCTACGACGACATCAAGTCCGAGCGCCACCTCATGGACTTCGACGACGTCCTGCTCATGACCGTCGGCCTGCTCGGCGAGCGCCCGGACATCCTCGACGAAGTCCGTGCCGCCTACCGGTGGTTCACCGTGGATGAGTTCCAGGACGTGAGCCCGCTCCAGCATCGCCTCCTTGACCTGTGGCTGGGAGAGCGCACCGATGTCTGCGTCGTCGGCGACGCCGCGCAGACGATCTACTCCTTCGCGGGCGCCACGGATCGGTTTCTCCGCGACTTCCCGCGACGTTTCCCCGGTGCCACCGAGGTGCGCCTCGTGCGCGACTATCGCAGCACCGAGCCAATCGTCGCCCTCGCCAACACGATCCTGTCGACCTCGGGCGTTGATGACGGGAGGCTCGTCTCCCAGTGCGGTCCGGGACCCGACCCGCAGATCCGCGATTTCGATGACGAGGTCGCCGAGGCCACCGCGGTCGCCGCGCATGTGGGTGCCCTGATCTCCGAGGGCACCCCGCCGGAGGGGATCGCCATTCTTGTCCGCATCAACGCCTTGATGCCGGCCTTCGAGGAGGCGCTCGCTGCTCTCGGCATCCCACTCGTGCTCCGTGGCGGCGAGAGGTTCTTCGACCGCCGGGAGGTGCGCGAGGCGATCACTCGACTCCGGGGAGCAGCCCGCGCGGGAGACGCGCCCGCCGGTGCGCTCGCTGACCAGGTGACTTCGGTGCTCAGCGTCATGGGCTGGAGCACCGAGCCGCCGCGGACCTCGGGTGCCGTGCGCGAGCGGTGGGAGTCGCTCGCGTCGATCGTGGACCTGTCCCGCGTGCACGGAGCCGAAGGCGGTGACCTGTCCAGCCTCATCGCGGAGCTCGATCGCCGTGCGGCTGCCCAGCACGCACCCGCGGCCCGCGGGGTCACCCTCGCGACCATCCACGCCGCCAAGGGCCTCGAGTGGGAGGCCGTGATCGTCGCGGGCTGCGTCGAAGGCTCGCTGCCGCACTCGCAGTCCGTCTCGCCCGAGGCCGTGGGGGAGGAGCGCCGCCTGTTCTACGTCGCGGTGACACGGGCGAAGCGTCACCTGCTGCTCACCTGGTCGCGTGCCCGCCAGCCCGGCGGCCGGGCGACCCGCCAGCGCAGCAGGTTTCTCGACGCACTCGCGCCGGACGCCCAGGCAGGCGATCACGTCGCGCGCTCCCGCGTGCGCCGTGGGCGGGGCAGTCGTGCGGTCACGCGGCGTGAGCCCGCGGCCTGCCGCACATGCGGTCGCAGCCTCGTGACGGGCGCCGAGCGCACGCTCATGCGCTGTCGCACCTGTCCTCCCACGGCCAGCGAGGCCACCGTGGACCGGCTGCGGGCATGGCGTCTCGAACGCGCCCGTGAGCGCGAGGTGCCGGCGTACGTCATCTTCACCGACGCGACGATGGAAGCCCTGGCCGAGGCGCTGCCCCGCGATGTCGATGAGCTGCTCGCGATCAGCGGCATCGGTCCCGACAAGATCGATCGGTACGGCGAGGAGCTCCTGGCCCTGCTGCAGATCGCGCGCCAGGAGACCGTGGATACGACGTGATCAGGCGCTGATCCCGCGCCCGGTGCGCGGCCACCGGCAACCGCACAGCGGGTGGGCGGGCCGCGACTGCAGAGCCGGCTGGGCCTCCGGCAGGTTGATGATCAGTGCCCCGTCGAGGGTTGGCACGGTCACGCGCTCTGGGCCTGCGTCGATGAGTGCGAGGACCTGAAGCGCCGCCCAGGCGCCGGCGAGGTGTGCGAGTCCACCGGCGATCGCACCGGGCTTGCGCGCTGACCACTGCACGGCAACCCGCGACCAGGTGGGATCGGCATCGGCCATGTGCAGGTCGCGGCAGCGTAGGCAGGACGTGCGCCCAGGGATGACGAGCGGCCCGATGACGGCTCGACCTCCTGCTGCCGTGACGGCGAGGTGGGGGATGTCGAGTGCCATCGCCTCCACATCTGATGCGGCGTCGGGATGGGCGGAGTCGCACACCACATGGCACGCGCGGCGCGTGGACGCATGGCGATGTCGCTTCGAAGCCGAGTGGGTGGACCTTCCGCCCAGGATGGTGCCGACGCCGGCAGTCGCAAGGACCATGGCGATGATCTCTGCGACCGGGCCCTCGCCTTGGACAGCCACCTCCGCGATCTGGCGACGGTCGATGACCGCGTGCGCCGTCCCGCCATGCAGATGCCGCGCCGCCGCGAGATCCCCCGCCAGTCGGTCGCGCGCCTGCACAGCGACCTCGCGCAGTGAATCGGGGATCGAGGAGGCGTCATCGACGAGCCCGCAATCCACCCCCGCACGGAGGAGGCGCCGCATGGTGCTCACCGCGACGCCCAGCTCCCTGCCGGCGCCGAGGGCCTGGTCGAGCTCGCGTTCGCCGTGCAAGCCGAGCAGCCAGGCGATGTCGGCGTGCGTGACCCTGTCGACGCGGACCTGCCTCGGGGGCCAGCCCATCTCGATGCAGGTGTCCGATCGCCAGACCACGGGGACGTCGTCGCGGATCCAGGGTCGATGCGGCAGCGGCATGCCGGGAGCGTCGCACGATGTCCTGCTTAGGCTCGGGTGTCATCCACAGGTCCGCGGAGGTGAGACATCCCGCGCTCAGGGCCAGCCTGCGCGGCCGTGCGTGCCTCAGTCGGACGTGCCGCAGAAGTCGACTGCGTAGGACGCCATGATCTGTGCGCAGGCGACAGTCTCGCGGAGATCGACCCACTCGGCCGGGGCGTGGGCGGCCGCGCTCTCACCCGGACCGAAGTGCACGGTGGGGATACCGGCGCCCACGAGGAGGCGGAGATCGGAGCCGTACGGCGCGGCGTAGACGTCAGGGGCTCGACCCAGCACGCGGGCGGCCACGCCGCCGAGGCCGCGCACCAGGGGGTGCTCGGGGTCCGTGCGGCCCGAGGCGAACTGCCCACCCCACCACTCCACGTCCACGGGGTGCTCGGTGAACCAGGGATCGGCCTCGCACAGTCGCGCGAGTGCCTGCTCGAGGTCCGCGCGCGCCTGCGCCGGAGTCTCGCCGAGGGCGACGCCCAGACGCCCCTCGGCGACCAGGAGGTCGGGCACGGTGGATGCCCAGTCACCGGAGTGGATCGTGCCAATGGACAGCGGATAGGCGATGGGCCAGCGCCGCATGAGGGGGTCGACGTTCTCATTGCGCCGCGACTCGAGCCTGCGCAACTCCTCCAGGACGGGCAGCAGCTTCTCGACGGCGCTCACGCCCTCGGTGCGGCGCGAGGCATGGGTGGCGCGGCCGTGGATGCGCAGCCGGAAGGTGAGTGCGCCGCCGTTGGCGGGCACGAGGTCGAGGCTCGTGGGCTCGGGCAGGATGCAGGCGTCGGCGGTCACCCCGTGCTTGAGCATGGCGTACGTCCCCAGCCCCCCGTCCTCCTCTCCGGACACGGCAGCGAGTACGACATCGCCACGCAGTCGGATGCCGCTGCTGAGAAGTGCGCGTGCGGCGTAGGTGATGGCGGCGGTGCCGGCCTTCATGTCGCAGGCCCCTCGGCCGATGAGCCGGTCACCGCGCACTTCAGGGCGGAAGGGGTCGCCCGACCAGGCACCGAGGGCACCGGGCGGCACGACGTCGGTGTGCCCGAGCAGGAGAAGGGTCGGGCCCTCCCCGGAGCCGGGGATGCGCGCGACCACTCCGCGGGCGCTTGCGCGGTCGACCTCCATGCCGGGGAAGTCCGGCTCGGCCAGCATGGCCGCCACGTCGATGTCCCAGGCGTCGACCTCGAGGCCCAGGGACTCCCACTCCGAAGCGATGTCGTCCTGGGCGTCCAACTCAGCGTCCGTGCCGCCAAGCGAGGGCACCGCCACCAAACGCTCGACGGCGCCGACGAGCCCAGGGCTGTCGACGCCGTCGATGACGTGTGCGGTGCCGTGAGGATCGCCAGTCATCAGACGACCCCCTGGCGGTGGGGTCAGGCCTTGCCCAGGATGCGGGTCACCTTGGTGCCGCAGACCGGGCAGATGCCCTTCGCGAAGCGACGACCATTCGTCTCCTCGACATTGCCGGTGAACTCGCGCTTCTCCTTGCACTTCACGCAGTACGCCTCACCCGTATACGACTCGGCCATGGGCCGTCCTCCTCGTCTCGTCCATGTGAGGCCTGGCCTCACGCGGCCCCCCTGGCGGGGACCTGCCCCCTAGGGGGCGGCGTCGCCACCCTAGGGCAGCCACGCGGCCCATGGGCGGACCGATCCGGGCAGTGTGAGCGTGTCGTGGAAGAAATGACCGATTTATCACCATTTCTGTGGGGTGTGAGGCCTTCCGGGGCGCCAAGCCGAGTCTGCCGTCCATGGGGAAGCCCCCGGGGCGCTTGGCGGTGCGCGTCTTCCCCTTGCGCGCACGGCCCGTTATCCCGGGGGCTGTGCGAGTGAAGGTAGGGGGAGGGCACCGGCCCGTCAATCGCGCCTGTGCGTGGACCTGGGGACGACCTGGGGACAGATGGTCCTCTGGCTGGGGAGAGGGCGTGGACGAGGCTGTGGATTGCGGGGTGGTCACGACCGCGCATCAGCGGCTGACGTGGGCACACGTCATCCACGTCCTGTGGAGCGAAGTTCCTCGTGCCTAGGCGTCCAGCCGCACCATCGCGGCACGTACGAGGGCGCGCACCGATGCGTCCGCGCCCTCGGGCAGCGCGGCCCAGGGCCACCAGCGCAGGTCCAGGGACTCCGAGGACCGCTGCTCGATGCCGCCGTCGGGAGCGATCCCGAGGAACTGCACGTCGAGATGGTCGAGCAAGTCCTCACCGCCGGCACCGTCGCGGCAGCGCACCCGGTGACGATCGAGTCGAAGCGGTGACGGATCGATCCGGATCCCGTCAATTCCGCCCTCCTCGACAGCTTCCCGGCGTGCTGCGTCGACCAGGCTCGCGTCGTCGGTCTCGACATGTCCCCCGAGTTGCAGCCAGCGACCGACGAGCGGGTGGAGGGTGAGGAGCACGGCTTCGCGTGACGTATCCACGATGAGCGCGCTGCCGGTGAGATGACCGCCGCGATTGGACCGCGTCATCGCGTCAGGGTGCTGCGCGAGGTAGGCGAGGTAGTCGCGGCGCAGGTCGGCCTGGTCGGCCGCGGGTGACTGCCAGCGCGTCAGGACGCGCACCGCATCGACATGGAGTGGATCAGTCGGCATCGGTGTCCGGCCGACCCTCGGGGCCCAGGTCGCCACCGGCGTCGAAGCCGGCCAGGGGATCCCCTGCGAGGAAGGCGGTCGGGTCTTCGAGATCCTCCGCTGTCGGCAGGAGGTCCGGATGGGCCCAGAGTGCATCCCGGCCCTCGATGCCGCGCTCCTCTCGGAGCTGGCGCCACAGGCTGGCAGCCTCGCGCAGCGCGCGCGGTCGCATCTCCAGTCCGACGAGCGAGGCGAAGGTGCGCTCCGCCGGACCGCCGGCTGCGCGGCGGCGGCGGATGGCCTCACCGAGTCGCTCCGCCGACGGCAGGGTGTCGGTGCATGCGGCGGTCACGACGTCGTCCACCCAGCCTTCGATCAGAGCCAGCAGGGTCTCGAGGCGGCGTAGCGCAGCCTGCTGCTCCTCGGACTCGGGCAGCGCGAAGAGATCCGATCCCATGAGTTCGCGCAGGCGCTCGGGATCCTGCAGTGCGGAGGGATCGATCCCCTGCATGGCGTCGTTCATCCGCTCGGGATCCATGCGGATCCCACGAGCGTAGGCATCGATCGCACCATCGAGTCGGGGTGCGAGCCACGGCACATGAGCGAAGAGACGCTGGTGGGCGCACTCACGCAGCGCGAGATAGAGACGCACATCACCGACGGGTACGTCGAGTCCGTCGCCAAAGGCAGCCACGTTGCGGGGAAGCAGCGCGGGACGCGCATCGCTCGTGAGCGGGATGCCGATGTCGCTCACGCCCACGACCTCGCTGGCGAGCGCTGCCAGGGCCTGCCCCATCTGCATGCCGAACATCGCGGAGCCGAGCTGTCGTGCCATGCCCATCAGGGGCGCCATCATGGCGAGAGTCTCGGGCGGGGTGCCCTCGGGCAGCATGGCGGCGATCTCGGGGGGCAGCTCGCCGGGCGTCGGCATCGACGACATCACCGACTGCACATGCTCTGCAATGGGCGTCACGATGCGCTGCCACGCGGGGTACGTCGCCTCCAGCCATTCCGACCTGCTCCAGGCATCGCCAGTCGCCGATGACGCGGGGAAGGTGCAGCGCGGATCGAGCCAGACCTGCGCGAGCTCGACGGCCGACACGATCTCCCGGCGTTCGGCGTCGCTGACCGAGGGATCGCCGGCCTGGACGATCGCCTGGCGCGCGGTGTCGCGTGCGAGGTCCCAATTGACCGCGCCGTCGCCGCCGGACTCCAGGAGACGGCCGAGGTGCTGGAGCATCGCCCCGAGCTGGCTCATGTCGAAGCCGGGGCGGCCTGCGCCCTCGTCGGGAAGGCCGAATCCGAAGGGGAGGGAGCCGCTCATCCCCCCACGGTACGCCGCCTCGCCCGTCCTACGCTGCGAGAGCACCGCTCCACCCGAGGGCGTACCCTGGGGACCGGTCGAAGGTCGGCTGCGTCGTGGGAGGAGGCCGCGTGTCCGCGCTGCTGTGGTGGCTCATCCCACTGGGCGCCACCCTCATCGCACTCGCCTGGGCCACCGCCCGCAGTCGGCCCCGGCGCGTGGCCGACACCCACGAGACCGTCGGTGACCTGGCGCGCTTCCGCGCTGCCATGCGCCGCCCCCTGCCCGCAGACCGTCCCTCGTCGGAGCGACGTCGTCGGCCGGCCGGCCAGCCCGTCGCTCGACCTGGTCGCTCCCGGCGACCCGCGGACCGCCGTCATCCCGCGTGAGCGAGACGCACCCCGACGCAGGCGCATCGCCCGTGAACCAGCGTCGCCCGAGCCATCGCGGCCTGGTCGCGGCCCTCGCAGGACTGGTCCTCATCGCGCTCATCGCACTCGCGGCCCTGCTGCCCGTGCCGTTCATCATCCTGTCGCCAGGACCCACCTTCAACACCATCGGTGACGTCGAGGGTGTGCCCCTGGTGGCGATCAGCGAAACGACGACGTACCCCGTCACCGGTGCGCTGGACATGACGACTATCCGCGAGGAGGGCGAGCCACGCAGTCCGCTCACGGTCTTCGGCGCCATCGCGGCATGGATCGACCCCAATCGCGCAGTGCTCCCGCGAGAGTTGCTCTACGGAGAAGACGAGACGACGGAGGAGGTGAAGCAGCGCAACGCCGTCCTCTTCTCCACCTCGCAGTCCAATGCGATCGCGGCGGCCATGAACACCCTCGGCGAACCGCTCATCGAGGATGTCGTCGTCACTGCGGTAGTGGAGGGCACGCCTGCCTTCGGTGTACTCGACGCGGGTGAGGTCATCCAGGCGATCGACGGCAAGCAGGTCCGGGCTCCCGAGGATGTCGTCAAGGCGGTCCGAGCGCAGCCGATCGGCACGACGCTGGCCTTCACGGTGCTCCGCGACGGTGACGAGTCGACCGTCGACGTCGTCACCGCGGAGAAGCCCGACGAGCCCGGCGTGCCCTACGTCGGCATCACCGTCGGGATCAACTACCGGGCGGAGTTCCCCGTCGTCTTCGCGCTCGATGACATCGGTGGCCCGAGTGCAGGCATGATGTTCGCCCTTGCCATCGTCGACAAGCTCACGCCCGAGGACCTGACCGGAGGCGGCCATGTGGCGGGCTCGGGCACGATCGATCCCGCGGGCTCGGTGGGCGCGATCGGTGGGATCCGCCAGAAGCTTGCTGGGGCCCGGGGAGCGGGGGCGACCCTCTTCCTCATGCCCCAGGTGCACTGCGAGGAGGCTGCCGGCCATGTCCCGGATGGCCTCGCGGTCGTGCCGGTGACCACCCTGCAGGGGGCTCTCGACGCCCTGGCCGCCTGGCGCGCCGGTGAGCCGCTGCCCACCTGCCCCGCGGTGTAGCCCTCAGGACCGTAGGCGCCGGGCCGCCGGACCGATATCAGCCCACGTGACGTAAGTTGCTGTAATGGCCTCTCCGACGACCGTCGCCGCGGGCCGCGGCCGGGTCCTGCTGCCCACGATCATCGTCCTCGCCGTCATCGTCATCGGCTTCGTGATCTTCACGGGCTTCTACACCGACTGGCTGTGGTTCGATTCGGTCGGCGAGACCGAGGTCTTCACCGTCACGCTGACGACGCGCCTCGCGCTCTTCGGCTCCTTCGGGCTCACGATGGCGGTGGTCCTCGCAGGCACCCTGTGGATCGCCTACCGCTTCCGGCCCACGGTCCCGCCGCTTACCCAGGAGCAGGCTGGCCTCGAGCGCTACCGCATGGCGCTGGATCCCTTCCGCGTGCTCATCACGGTCGCCACCGCAGCCGTCATCGGACTGCTCGCCGGCATCTCCGCTGCCAGCGAGTGGGCGACCTTCCTGCGCTGGCGCAATGCGACGGACTTCGGCGTTACGGATCCGCAGTTCGGGCTGGACATCGGCTTCTACACCTTCACCTATCCCTTCCTGCGGTTCGTGCTCGGATTCGCCTTCTCGGCGATCATCCTGGCGATCGGTCTCGCTGTCGCGACGCACTATCTCTACGGCGGACTGCGCCTCCAGCCGCCGGGCGATCGAGTGAGCGTGGCCGCGCAGGTGCACCTGTCCGGACTCATTTCGATCCTCCTTCTCCTCAAGGCAGCGGCGTACTGGCTGGATCGCTTCGGGCTCATGGTGAAGAGCGAATCCCTGGTCCAGGGCTTCACCGGGATGAAGTACACCGATGCCAATGCCGTGCTGCCCGCGCTGCAGATCCTCACGTTCGTGGCACTCATCACGGCCGTCCTCTTCATCGTCAACATGATCGTGCGCAACTGGGTGATCCCGGTCATCGGCCTCGGGCTCCTCGTGCTCACGTCCATCCTCGTCGGCGGTGTCTATCCCGCGATCGTGCAGCAGTTCCAGGTCCGCCCCAGCGAGCTCGTCCGCGAGCAGCCGTACATCGAGCGCAACATCAATGCCACGCGATCGGCCTACGACATCGCCGATGCGGTCGTCCAGGAGTACCCGGGCACCGTGGAGCCACCGTCGGAGGCGGTCATCCAGGCCAATCTCGGCACGCTCGACAACATCCGCCTCCTCGACCCGGCACTCGCGTCACCGACCTATAACCAACTCCAGCAGATCCGCGCCTACTACTCCTTCAACGACAGCCTCGACGTCGATCGCTACACCATGGAGGACGGACAGAGGGGCGCGATCGTGGCCGCGCGGGAGATCAGCCTCGAAGGCATTCCCGACAACCAGCGCAACTGGGCCAACGACCACGCCGTCTACACCCACGGGTACGGCTTCGTTGCGGCGTACGACAACACCGCGCTGAACTCTGGCCAGCCCGACTTCTTCGAGAGCGACATTCCCCCGGAGGGCCTGCTCGGAATCGATCAGCCTCGGATCTATTTCGGCGAGTTGTCTCCGCCCTTCTCGATCGTCGGCGCCCCGGAGGGCACTCCTCCGGTCGAATTGGACTACCCCGATGACGCCAGTCCCACGGGACAGGTCAACAGCACCTACTCGGGCAGCGGCGGTGTCCCGGTGGGCTCGCTCCTGAATCGCCTGCTCTTCACTACGAAGTTCCAGGACACCAACATCCTGCTGACCGACCTCATCAACGCGGAGTCCCGCATCCTCTGGGATCGCGATCCGCTCACCCGCGTAGGCAAGATCGCCCCCTGGCTCACGCTCGACCAGGATCCCTATCCCGCGGTGGTCGATGGGCGCATCGTGTGGCTTGTGGATGGCTACACCACGTCCAATGCCTACCCGTATTCCTCGCGTGTCTCCCTCGGCGAGGTGACGAGCGACTCGATCACCGTGCGCAC
>JAULZJ010000334.1:0-2319 GCA_032117435.1 Candidatus Nanopelagicales bacterium
TGGCTGAATCGGTCGAGGAAGCCGCAGTGGACGAGCCCGCTGACCCTGAGTCCTTGCGCGAATCGGTGCGATAGAAGCCCGAGCCCTTGAAGACCACGCCGACATTGCCGAAGAGCTTGCGCAGGGCACCTCCGCATTCGGGGCAGGTAGTCAAGGCGTCATCGCTGAAGGACTGGACGGCCTCGAAGTCATGGCCGCAGTCGTTGCACGCGTACTGGTACGTGGGCACGGAACCTCCTCGGACGGCGATGTTAGCACTCGAAGACCATGAGTGCTAAGTCAGCCGCGGCCCCGCGCCCTGGGGATATCCCCAGCGGGCGGACGGGCGAGCGCGGGTAATGTCCCCGACGTGGCCATTCACGTCGAGCACCTCGGCAAGTCCTTCGGCAGTGTTCGAGCCGTCGACGACCTGTCCTTCACTGTCCCTGACGGTGTCGTCACCGGGTTCCTCGGGCCCAACGGCGCCGGTAAGTCCACGACCATGCGACTCATGCTGGGCCTTGACCACGGAGATGGTCGCACCGTCTTCGACGACAAGCCGCTGCGCGATCACGCCCATCCCAGCCGTGTCGTCGGCACGCACCTCGATGCGCGTCCTTTCCTGCCGGGACGCACCGCCCGTGATCACCTGAGGATGCTGGCGACCGAGGCCCGGGTGCCGGAGTCGCGCGTCGATGAGGTGCTGGGCATGGTGGGCCTCACCGAGGTAGCCGACGAGCGGCCCAAGACCTTCTCCCTCGGTATGGCGCAGCGACTGGGTCTCGCGGGTGCGGTCCTGGCCGAGCCGCACGCGCTCATGCTCGATGAGCCCGCCAATGGCCTGGATCCGCAGTCGATCCAGTGGCTCCGCGAATTCCTGCGGCACTACGCGGCGGAGGGTAGGGCAGTCCTCGTATCGAGCCATCTCCTCAGCGAGATGCAGCTCATGGCCGACCACGTCGTCGTAATCGCTCGTGGCCGACTCGTCGCCGATGGCACGGTGGATGACCTCGTCTCGAAGCGCAGCGATGTCGTCGTCCGCTGCTCGGATGCTCCGCGCCTCGCGGCACTCCTCGCGACAGCGGGTGGCGGCGTGGTCGAGGAAGTGTCGGGGCTCAGCGTCACCGGCATGACGACTGACGAGATCGGGCAGCTCGCCCACGACGCCGGAGTCGCCGTCTTCGAGTTGGCGACGCGCAAGGCCAGCCTCGAGGAGACCTTCATGCAACTCACCGGAGATGGCCAGCAGTTCGCGTTCGGAGAGGCGTCATGACAGGCGAACTGCGCTACGAATGGGTGCGCATCAGCACGGTGCGCTCGACCTGGGCTCTCATCGGATTCGCCATGCTCGTCCCGGCAGGCCTCGCGCTCTTTGTGTCCTGGTTGGTCGGCAACCTCGGGTCCGAGGCCGGCGGACCGCCTGACGGCGAAGCCGGCGGCCTGTCCGGCTTCCTGCCGCTGACCGCGGCCATTCTCTGCGGGATCGGCGCCGCGGCATTCGGGCAGGAGTACCGACACGGCCTCATTCGCATCACGCTGGCCATCTTCCCGCGTCGTACCCCGGTCTTCGTCGCCAAGTTCCTCATGGTGGCTGCCGTCATCGTCATTGCGGCCATCCTGGCCATCGCATCCATCGTGCTCGCGCAGGCCCTCGGCGGAGTTATCTCGGGCACGGGGGCGGTGTGGGATGAGACAGCCTGGGGAGCTTCCGGGGTCCGTGCCGTGATGTACGTCGTGATCTTCGTGCTCATCGCACTCGCGCTGACAGCCCTGACGCGCAATCAGCCGCTCGGCATCATCGCGCCGATCGTGCTGGCCGTGCTCGTCGAGCCGATCATCGGCACGATTGCCTTCGTGCAGGGCTGGACCTGGATGGACTGGGTACTTCCCTTCTCGGGGGGTGCCGCGTCGGTCTCCACGGATGGCGTCGAGGCCTGGGGCCACATGGCCGTCTTCGGCGGTTGGTTGCTGCTCATCTCCATACCCGCGTGGATCCTCTTCGTCCGTCGCGACGCCTGATCGGTGAGTACGACGCAGCGCTTCGTGGCTGTCGCGGCGGGGGGTGCCGGGGGAGCACTGGCTCGCTTCGGAGTCAGCATCTTCGCGGACTCGATGGGTATCGCCTCGCCCTGGGCCACGGTCGCCGTCAACATCGTGGGCTGCCTGCTGATGGGCCTCCTCGTCGCTGCGGTGATCGCGAATCCCGCACGCCGCGCTCTGTGGCAGCCGCTGCTCGGCGTCGGCCTGCTGGGTGGCTTCACGACGTTCTCGGCCTTCGCCGCCGATTCCGTCATGCTCCTCGACGATGAGGCCTGGGTTGCGGCTGCGACCTACATTCTC
>JAULZJ010000335.1:0-4176 GCA_032117435.1 Candidatus Nanopelagicales bacterium
CATCGCCGGTGCGTCACCGCAGATCGCACTCATCAAGGATCCGGGCAATGAGGGTCAGTCATGGGGTTGGGATACGCGAGGTCGGCTCGTCTCGACGCGCGCCAGCCTTGTCACCCGTGTCGCGACCGTCGATCCTGAGGTGGCCTCGTTGGTCGCGCGGGTCGCCTACGACGACGAGGGTCGCGCTGCAAAGGCTTTCGAGCAGCCGGCGACCGCGGGAGCGACTCCCATTCATCACGCCATCGACTTCCCCACGATCTCCGAGCAGGACCTGCGCCGCTGGGTAGGCAATCCGAGCGCCGCCGCTGGGGCTGAGACTTCCGTTCAGTCGGACGCGGGAGGGCAGTCGCTCGGGTCTCGAGTCTCGATCATCGACCCGACCACGCTCCAGCCTGTCTCGGTCAGCGACGCGGCAGGTCGGAAGGTCTCCCGGAACGCCTCACGGGCGGTCCGCAGTGTCGTGGCACCGAACGGCGCGACGACCACCTACGCCTACAACGACCTCGGCCTCGTCACGAAGACGGTCGGCCCGACCACCTCGGGTGCGGGGATGACACTCAGCAGCACCTATGACACCGAGAGAGTGAATGGCGACGACAAGCCGCTCAGCGGTCTCAGGGTCCAGGTGTACCCGCGCACGGGGTACTCAGGCACCCCGGGGCAGGAATTCTGGCGGGCTGACTACACCCGGGGTGGGCTCTCCGCCTCGTGGTCCGACCGACCGAGCACGATCTCCGTGCAAGGCTCCGCGGTGTGGACTCCGGACGACGACGCCGATGCCCGCGGTGCGCAGGACGGCTGGCAATTCGAGGTCGATCGGTCGGGTGGCGCCCAGGTGACCCTGCTGATCGGCGCGACGGCCTGCGCCGCGAACCCGTGCGTAGTCAAGGACCTGCCTAAGGGACCGAAGCCCGTGACCATCCTGGTCGACGAGGCTGGCTCGCAAGGATGGTTCAGCGTGAGCGCCGCACCGGTCGGCGATCGACTCGCACCGGTGTCCTACTCTGCGGTCGCCCCCGGCTACGCGCGGGTCAGCGTGGCCACCAGCAATGATGACCTCCCCGGAGGACCCGAGGGGTCCGAGGCGCGCTATTCCTACTCAGACCAGGCTCTCGGACTCGTGTCGAAGGCATCGAGTGTCGGTGGCTTGGCCATCGGCTACGGATATGAGGAGGCCAACTGGAGACGGCAGACATCGGTGACCCAGCCCGGCGGCCAGGTTCGCACGACCTCCTACTGGGGTGACGACGAGACGGCGGCGCTGCCACAGGTATGCGGAGGGGAAGTGCATGCGCAATCCGGCCAGGTGCGCCAGATCGTGCGCCAGGATGGTGTGGCCGTTACCACCCATTACGACCAGCGCGGCGCCGTCCGTGCGCAGGTGACGGAGGGTGAGTCGGCGCGTGAGACGACGTGCATGACCTACTCCGAGGCCGGGTACGCGACGGAGACTGCCTCCTTCGACGCCTCGGGTGTGCTCATCGAGTCCTCCGCGACGACGTTCGACGTCGGTGGCGATCCTCGCGTGACTTCCACCACCATCACGCATGGACCGGCAGCGCCGGTGGACAGCGCTGGCAGCGTGACGACCGTCAGCACGGTCGACCTTGCCGGTCGCCCGATTCTCGAGACGGGGGCTGGAGGAGAGCAGACAGCGACCGAGTACGACACCGCGGGCAACGTGTCACGTCGCACGATCACGCCTCCTGCCGGAACCGGTGGCGCGCCCTTGGTCTTCGATTACGCCTACCGCTCCAGTGACGGAGCCCTGCTCACGGTACGCGTCAACGGGACGCTGGCGGCGACCGCGGAGTACGACAGTTCGGGAGTGCTGTCGTCGGTCGCGTATGCGGGTGGCAGCACGATCGCCTTCGGCACCCTGTCGAACGGTCGAATCGGCACCGTCACGGTGTCGACCGGCATGTCAGAGCGTCCGCTCATCCAGGAGAGCCGCGAGGTCAGTGATTACGGCCGGGTGGTCTCCACCTCCATGGTCGCCACAGGGACCCCTCGCGTCGAGGAGGACCGTGCATTCACCTACGACTCCGCTGGGCGACTCGCCCGGGTCACGATCGCCGGTGACGCGGGAACCACGACATTCGACTACCAGCTCGCCGACCAGCAGTCAGCTACCTGCCCAGCGGGCGGCTATGCCGGTGCAGGCAAGGACGGACAGCGGACGGGGGGCGCTCGCAATGGTGTCGCCTACGTGCAGTGCTTCGATGCGCGCGGCCGCCTGTCCTCCACCACCGATCCTCTGATCACCGGTGGCGAGGGGATGAGCACCATCGACTACGACGGACTCGGTCGGGTCACTCGCATCACGGGGCCGCGAGCGGCGTCTCTCACGTGGTCGGCCGGCACTCAGCTCGCGCGGCTCGTCGAAGTGGCAGCTGACGGAACAGGTCTCGTCGACACACGAATGGCGGCGTTTGGCGGGCAGATCGTCGACAAGCGGGTCGCCACGGACGCCGGTGTCGATCGTGTTCGCTACGCGGGTCCCTTCGTCCTGGGCGTCGATGACACAGGGGTCACCGACATCCGTCAGGTCTCCTATGGCCTGCCGGGCGGAGCCAATGTCACGACGCGTCCGGGGGAGCATGCCGTCCTCACCCTCCCAGGGCTTTCCGGCGCGTCCCTGGTGAGCCTCGAGGTGCCCGCCCTGGGATCGGGTGCGCAGTCCGCGGCCGGCTCGACGGTCGAGCTCGCCTCGCGATTCGGGCCCTATGGCGAGCCCCTTACGGTGGCGGAGGACGCTGCCGCGGATGCTGCCCCGGTCTACGCCTGGCAGTCGGCGGCGCGCCAGGAGACGTTGCCCGGGCGAGCCTCGGTGACGCTCATGGGTCAGCGGCCCTACCACGCGCTGCTGGGGTCCTTCCTCGCCCCGGATCCGATACTCGATTCCGGAACCAACCCCTTCTCCTACGCCGGAGGTGACCCGATCAACAGCCACGATGCCACGGGGCAGATGAGCGAAGACGAAAGCTCACTGGTGTTCATTGGTGCGGGTATCGCTGGCGCGCTGCTCGGCGGTGCGGTCTTCTACACCGGCGTTCTCGCGAATATCAAGAAGGGCGTGGCCCTCGGCAGCTTCAACACGGTAAGCAAGTGGCGAATCCCGACCGCCAAGGCCGTTGGCGGCCTGGCGGTTGTCGGTGGCGCTGGGGCCGTCGGCTACGGCACCTTCGTCGCTGTCAAGTCGGCGAGCGACAGCACGACGACCGCTGCGCTATCGGCAGTGGGGGCCACCATCCTCAGCGTCGTGGGAGCCGGCTTTGCTGCGCTACCAGTCTACAACCGGGCAGGAAAGCTCTACTCGAGTCGATTCTCGCCGGCGTATTCGCCAACGACCATCATCAAGAAGTACGTCCAGAGCCGGAGGGCAGCTGCAGCAGCAACTCGGTCAGAGACCGTGACTGAACCGTTGCGTGATCTCATCGCAGTGCGATCCAGCACCACGGATCTGGTGCCGGAGGCAATGGAGATCCTCATCCCGCAGTCGGGACAGCGCTCACTGCTGGTGGTGGGAAATTCGACGTTGCGCATGAACAGTTTTGAACTGCTTCCTAACCTTCGCAATTCGGTCGGATCTCTGCGTTCGAATCGTTTAAGCGGCGGGTCGAACCTGGCTCTGCCGTGATCAGTCAGTGGCGTGTAGGGCGGCGTTGAGGCCGCCCCAGGTGCCACTGCGTGGCAGGGCCTCGAGGGCACCCGTCACCGAATTGCGGCGGAAGAGCAGATTGGCCGCACCGGAGAGTTCGCGGGCCTTGACGACCTCGCCGTCGGGAAGGGTGATGCGCGAGCCGCCGGTGATATAGGTGCCTGCCTCGACGATGCAGTTGTCGCCGAGGCTGATGCCGATGCCGGCGTTGGCGCCGATGAGGCAGCCCTGGCCGACACTGATGACCTCCTGGCCACCGCCGGAAAGAGTGCCCATGATCGAGGCACCACCACCGATGTCCGAGCCGTCGCCGACGACGACACCTGCGGAGATCCGGCCCTCGACCATCGAAGTGCCGAGGGTGCCGGCATTGAAGTTGACGAAGCCCTCGTGCATGACAACGGTGCCCTCGGCGAGGTGAGCCCCGAGGCGCACACGGTCGGCGTCCGCGATGCGCACACCCGACGGGACGACGTAGTCGATCATGCGCGGGAAGCGGTCGACGCCGAGGACGA
>JAULZJ010000336.1:0-5511 GCA_032117435.1 Candidatus Nanopelagicales bacterium
ATCCGAGCAGCCGATAAGCCCGGCGGCAGGTCGCGCTGGATTGGTGAGCGGGCCGAGGATGTTGAAGATCGTGGCCACACCGAGTTCGCGGCGGATCGGAGCCGCGTGCTTCATCGCCGGATGCAGTACCTGAGCGAAAGCAAACGCGATGCCGAGCTCACGCGCGCACGACGCGATCGCCTCGGGGCCGAGATCGATCGCAAGACCGAGCTCCTCGAGCACATCGGCCGTGCCCGCCTGCGACGTCGCCGCGCGATTGCCGTGCTTGACGACCGTCGCCCCGCACGCCGCGGCGACGATCCCGGCCATCGTGGAGAAGTTGACCGATCCCGACGAGTCGCCGCCGGTGCCCACGACGTCGAGCAGTACGCCGGGCACGACGACGGGCAGCGCCGCCGCCCGCATCGCCACGGCCGCGCCCGCGACCTCCTCGGCCGTGGCTCCCTTGGCCTGCACCCCGAGGAGGAGGGCCTTCACGTCCTCGGGATCGGCCTGGCCGGCCATGATCTGCTCGACCGCCCAGCGGGCTGAGTCGGAGTCGAGGTCCAGCCCGCCGTCGAGTCGGCCCAGGATGGCCGACCAGGTGAGGCTCGACATCACGCCATCATGAATTCGTATCTATCGGATAATTCGCCCATATCGCTAGCGGACCGGGAGGCCGGCGAGGCGCTGGCGCAGCAGGGCCGCGGTCGTCTCGGCCAGCACCATGGGGTCCAGAGGCCTCGGCACGACCCCGTCGGCCCGTGACCAGGTGGCCAGCCAGGCGTCCTGGGGGCGTCCCGTGAGCACGAGGATGGGCGGGCAGGAGTAGATCTCGTCCTTGAGCTGGCGGCAGACGCCCATTCCCCCCACGGGCACGGCCTCCCCGTCGAGGATGGCCAGATCCACGCCCCCGGCGTCCATGTGCTTCAGCACGGCCGGAAGGGTGGCGGTCTCGAGGTAGCGCAGGGCCGGGAGCTCCGGGGCCGGGCGCCGGCCGAGAGCACGCATGACCTCCGCGCGGGCCGTCCGGTCGTCGCTGTAGACCAGGACGGTCAGGGAGGGGCTCGGGGCGTCGTTCTCGCTCACGGCGCCACCCTACCCGGGTCCGGCTCGGGCGAGATGCACCTATCGGGGGGTCGCCCTGCCCCTCACGGCTCCTCATGGCAGAGTGGACTCCGTGGCGACCGCAACACCTCCCGTGAGTCAGGCCTTCGCGCATGCCCCGGCCAACCGGCCCAATCCGGTGGCCATCGGCACCATCGTGTGGCTCTCCAGCGAGCTCATGTTCTTCGCTGGCCTCTTCGCGATGTACTTCACTCTCCGCGCGGTCAACCCCGATCTGTGGGCGCAGGAGACCCAACTCCTCAACATCCCCTTCGCGAGCGTCAACACCACGATCCTGGTGCTGTCGTCGGTGACCTGCCAGCTCGGCGTCTTCGCTGCCGAGCGCGGTGACGTCAAGGGCCTGCGCCGGTGGTTCATCATCACCTTCCTCATGGGCTCGATCTTCATCGCCGGACAGGTGACGGAGTACGCCGAGCTCGTGCACGAGGGCCTCACGCTGTCGAGCAATGCCTACGGCTCGGCCTTCTACCTCACGACCGGATTCCATGGCCTGCACGTCACCGGCGGCCTGATCGCATTCCTGCTCGTGCTCGCCACGACGTACGTCGTCAAGCGCTTTACCCATGACCAGGCCACTCGCGCCATCGTCGTCTCCTATTACTGGCACTTCGTCGACGTGGTGTGGATCGCGCTGTTCTTCATGATCTACATCCTCAAGTAAGCCGACACCCGCAGCGGCGCCGTCGCTGGGGGCAACGACCACACGGAAGGGACTGGCGTGAAGGGACTGGTGGCCCGGCGGCGCAATCCGATCGTGGCGTCGATACTGCTTCTCGTGGCACTGCTGGGAGTCGGCGGCGTGTACGCCGTGGCGACGACAGCCGCGCCCGCCGAGGCGGTAGCGACGAGCGATCAGACCGCGATCGACGAGGGCAAGCGCCTCTACCTCGAGGGCTGCTCCTCCTGCCACGGCCTCGACTCGCAGGGCACGAGCAACGGACCCACGCTCATCGGCGTGGGCGCTGCCGCGGTGCACTTCCAGGTCTCGACCGGGCGCATGCCGATGGCTGCACCCGGAGCCCAGGCGCCCGCCAAGCCGGCCGGCTACACCGATGAAGAGGTCTCCCAGATGGCGGCGTACATCGCCTCCCTCGGGCCCGGCCCGGCCATCCCCACCGCCGAGCAGCTCGACTACTCCGACGCGGACATCGCCGAAGGCGGAGTGCTCTTCCGGATCAACTGCGCCCAGTGCCACCAGGCGGCCGGTGGCGGCGGTGCGCTCACCGACGGCAAGTACGCCCCCAGCCTCATGACCGCGACGCCGCAGGAGATCTACGAGGCCATGCTCACCGGGCCGCAGAACATGCCCGTCTTCGGCGATGGCACGCTCGCCGTCGAGGACAAGCAGGCGATCATCGCCTACGTCATGGACCTGCAAGAGGCTCCGAGCCCCGGCGGTCTTGCCCTGGGCCGCATCGGCCCCGTCGCCGAGGGACTCTTCCTGTGGGCCGGGGTCATGGCCGCCTTCGTCGGCCTCGCCGTATGGATCGGAATCAGGGCACGATGAGCGACCTGACGACGCGCGACAGCGCCAACACCCCAGACCATGGTCACGGCCACGGCGACATCCCCGCCGATGACTTGGCGCGCCCGCTCTACAGCGGCCCGGGTGCCCTGCCCGCCGCCGACATCCCGCACCGGCCACGCCGCAGCGACACCGACCCCAAGGCCGCACGTCGCGCGGAGCGCCAGGTCGCTTCGCTCTTCCTCGCCTCGATGCTGCTCGTGGTGCTCTTCGTCGTGGCCTACATCGCCATCGATCCGTATACCAACGTCTACATCCCGATGTTCGGCGAGGTCGGCTTCCAGAACTTCGCCCTGGGCCTCACCTTCGGCCTCGGTGTCTTCTGCATCGGCGCGGGCGCGATCCAGTGGGCAAAGAAGCTCATGCCCGACGTCGAGGTGGTCCAGGAGCGCCACTCCCTCGCGTCCACCCCGCATGAGGATGTCCAGGCCGCCGAGCAGTACGAGCGCGGCAAGGAGGAGTCGGGCTTCGCGCAATACAAGCTGATCCGACGCACGCTGATCGCGGCACTCGCTCTCTTCCCCATCCCCCTCGTGGTGCTCCTGCGTGATCTGTGGAGCCCCAAGAACGGTGGCTTCGGTCCCAGCCCGGTCGTGCTCCTCAGCGAGACAGCGTGGACCACGGACATGCCGATCGTCACCGACGGGACCTACGTCAAGATCCGCCCCGAGGACATCCCCGTCGGCGGCCTCGTCTCCGCGCTCCCCGAGAACATCGAGGAGATCCAGAAGGCGGAGCACAACCTCAACGCCCGGGGCAAGGCCGCCATCATCCTCGTGCGCATGGAGCCCGACGAGATCCGCGCCCAGCAGGGCGACGGCTGGGACTACCAGGGGATCCTGGCCTACTCCAAGATCTGCACCCACGTGGGCTGCCCCATCGCCCTCTATGAGCACCGGACTCACCACCTGCTGTGCCCCTGCCACCAGTCGACCTTCGACCTGGCGGACGCGGGCAATGTCATCTTCGGGCCCGCGGCCCGGCGCATGCCCCAGTTGCCGATTGGCGTCGATGAGGAAGGATTCCTCGTGGCAAAGGCACCCTTCGCAGAGCCTGTAGGACCGAGTTTCTGGGAGCGTGGATGAGCACCACCGAGAAGGTAGGCGAGTCGGTCGCGACGTACGTCGACGATCGGGTCGGGTCCAACCGATTCCTGGGGCGCAGCCTCAAGAAGGTCTTCCCCGACCACTGGTCCTTCATGCTGGGCGAGATCGCTCTCTACAGCTTCATCATCGTGCTGCTCACGGGTGTCTTCCTCACCTTCTTCTACAAGCCGAGCATGGTCGAGGTCGTCTACGACGGCTCGTATGTCCCGCTCAAGGGCATCATGATGACCGAGGCCTACGCCTCGACCCTCGACATCTCCTTCGACGTGCGCGGCGGCCTGCTCATCCGCCAGATGCACCACTGGGCGGCACTCCTCTTCATCGCCGCGATGGCCGTGCACATGTTCCGCGTCTTCTTCACCGGTGCCTTCCGCAAGCCGCGCGAGTTCAACTGGGTGATCGGGATCGGCCTGGTCACGCTCGGCCTCGGCGCGGGCTTCTCCGGATACTCCCTCCCCGACGACCTGCTCTCCGGCACGGGATTGCAGATCGCCCGCGGCATCGTGCAGGCGATTCCGATCGTCGGCACGTGGGGCGCCTTCCTGCTCTTCGATGGCGAGTTCCCGGGCACGGAGTTCATCTCCCGCCTCTACGGCGTCCACATCCTGCTCATCCCCGGATTGATCCTGGCGCTCGTGACGGTCCACCTCATGATGGTGTGGACCCAGAAGCACACGCAGTTCCCTGGACCGGGCCGCACCAACGACAACGTCGTGGGCTACCCCCTCATGCCGATCTACATGGCCAAGGCTGGCGGTTTCTTCTTCATCGTCTTCGGCGTCACCGCCCTCATCGCGGGCTTGGTCACCATCAACCCGATCTGGATCTTCGGCCCCTACACGCCCGACCAAGTCGGGGCCGGCTCGCAGCCGGACTGGTACATCGGATGGCTGGATGGTGCCTTGCGCATCTTCCCCAACATCGAGACGGTGCTCTTCGGCTACACCATCTCGTGGAATATCTTCATCCCCGCGGTGATCATGCCGGGCATCGTCTTCACGGTGGCCGCCCTGTATCCCTTCCTCGAGGCCTGGGTCACCGGCGACAAGCGCGATCACAACCTCCTCGATCGTCCGCGCAACGCCCCGACCCGCACGGGCATCGGCGTCATGGCGATCACGTTCTACTTCCTGCTCTTCATCGGCGGCGGCAACGACGTCATCGCGATCACCTTCGACCTGTCGATCAACTCGATCATCTGGTTCCTGCGGATCTCCGTGATCGTGCTACCGCCCATTGCCTTCCTCATCACGCGCCGCATCTGCATCGGCCTGCAGCGCAAGGATCGCGACAAGCTCCTGCACGGCTACGAGTCCGGTCGCATCCTGCGCCTTCCGCACGGGGAGTTCATCGAGGTCCACGAGCCCCTGACGCCTAAGGAGCGCGCGGTGCTCGAGTCGGCCATCGAGGCCTACCGCGCTCCCCTGCCGGCGCCTGAGAAGGTCGATGCGAACGGCGTGAAGAACAAGCGCTACCGGATCGACATGATCCGCCACAGGCTGTCGAATTGGTTCTACGCCGACGACATCGTGCCTCCCACCCGCGCGGAGATCGAAGCCGGCCAGGCCCACGTCAGCCATGACGCGGCCCTGGAGGCACCCCTCCACGAGTACGACGAGAAGGAGACCGTCATGGTGCCCTTCCACGGCGGCGTCCTCCACACCGAGGGCGAGCCCGCGACCAACCGCGAGCAGCTCGAGGAGCGTGGCGGCAACCTCTGATCACGCCTCACGACGGCGAGGACGCCCCGGACACCCCAAGGTGCCGGGGCGT
>JAULZJ010000337.1:0-6145 GCA_032117435.1 Candidatus Nanopelagicales bacterium
CCCGGGCAGGTCACGGACCCGTGCGTGTGAGCGAGGACCTGGAGCGACTCGTGTCTGCCATGGCGGGTGCGCACGCGTGGAGCGAGGGCGATGTGGACGCCACCGTGCTCGGGGCGATGGTGGCCATGGGCTACGGCGCGGACTTCTCGACGGTCGCCTCGTCCGCTGTGCCATCGTCCTGGGATCCCGTGCCGAGTGCGGGCATGTCCGGCGTCGTGGTCACGGCGGGTTCAGTCGCGCTCGCGACTGGTGTGGCACTGGATCCCGGGGCGATCGGCAAAGGGCTCGCGGGCGACATCGTCACATCCGAGATCGACGATGCTGGCGCGGCCGCCGTGCTCGTGAGCATCGGCGGCGACGTCGTGACACGCGGCACGCCGCCCGACGCCGAGGCATGGCGCGTCTCACTGCGCGATGACCGCACGCCCGCACGTGAAGAGATCGGAGTCATCTCGCTCGCCGGCACCCAGCGCGCGGTCGCGACCTCGTCCACACTGCGGCGCCGATGGGCCGACCGCCACCACGTCGTGGATCCCCGCACAGGATCTCCCGTCGCCGCCGACGTCGTGCAGGCAAGCGTGGTCGCCGACTGCGGCTGGCGCGCGGAGGCCGGCGCGACGGTCGCGCTCGTGCGCGGCAGCGCGAGTGCGGGCTGGCTCGAGGAGCGCGGATGCACGGCATACCTGCTCCCGGGAGTCCCCGTCCATGTCTGAACTCCTCGACGGCGTGCCCTGGACGTGGGTGATCATTCGAGCGACAGGCGTGGGTGCCTGGCTTGCCCTCACCGCTGTCGTCGCATGGGGACTCGCGGTGCGGGCAGTGCGTGCCGCGGGGAAACCCTTCTCGCGGGCGCTGTCACTGCACCGCTGGCTCGGCACGCTCGCGCTGCTGCTCGTGCTCGTGCACATCGCTCTGCTGCTGGTCGACACCTACGAGCCCTTCACGGTCATCGAGATCCTGGTGCCCTTCGCAGCGCCGTGGGAGCCGCTCGCGGTCGGGCTCGGCACGGTGGCCTTCTGGCTCATGCTCCCGGCGTGGTTGCTCGGCCGGATGCGCCGGCGCTGGGGCGACCGATGGTTCCTGCGCGTGCACGCCCTCGCCTACGCCGCGTGGCCGCTGGCGACAGCGCACTACGTGCTCGCCGGCACTGATGCGCTCGCCCTGTGGTCTATCGCACTGCTCGTCGCGGGCGTGGCCGTGATCGCGGTGCTGCTCCTCGCGCAGGCACCCCGGGAGCCAGTGGCGAGTCGCGACTAGCATCGCGACGTGCTAGATATCGAGGCGCTGCGCGCCGACACCCCCGGATGCACCCACGTCACGCATCTCAACAATGCGGGGTGTGCGCTCCCTCCGGGCACCGTGACCGACACGATGGTGGAGCACCTGCGCCGTGAAGAGGCAATCGGCGGCTACGAGGCCCACGCGGAAGCACGGGATCGGGTGGCGGGTGTCTACGCATCGGTGGGCGAGCTCATCAACGCACCCATCGAGCGCATCGCGCTCGTGGAGTCGGCCACCGTCGCCTGGGACCGCGGCCTCCAGGCCATCGCCTTCAGCGATCCGCTGCAGCCCGGTGATCGCATGCTCGTGTCCGGGAGCGAATACGCCTCCAACGTCCTGCCACTCCTGCAGCTGGCGCGGCGTACCGGCGCTTCGGTCGAGGTCATCCCCGATGGGGAGGACGGCACCGTCGACGTCGAGGCACTCGGTGCGATGCTCGATGAACGCGTGCGCATCGTGTCGGTCAACCACGCACCGAGCCAGAACGGTCTCGTCAACGATGTCGTGGCCATCGGCGACATGCTGCGGATTCAGGGGTCGCCCGCGTGGTACCTCGTCGACGCATGCCAGTCGGTCGGGCAGATGCCCGTCGACATGGGGCGCATCGGCTGCGATGTGCTGTCGGCCACAGGTCGCAAGTTCCTCCGCGGCCCGCGCGCGACAGGATTCCTTGTCGTATCGCAGCGCATGCTCGACGATCTCGAGCCCTTCCCCCTCGACCTGCACGCGGCGACCTGGACGACACTCGACGACTACGCATTGGCTGAGGGCGCTGCGCGATTCGAGTCATGGGAGCGGGCCTACGCCGCGCTCCTCGGCATGGGAGCGGCGATCGACTACGCACTCGCCTGCGGCATCGAGCCGATTGCCGAGCGCATCGGCGCGCTCGCGGCGCGACTGCGGACCGGGATGGCCGAGATCCCCGGCGTCATGGTGCGCGACCGCGGCACGGTGCAGTCGGGGATCGTCACGCTGCGCGTCGACGATGCGGCCGGCGTCGTCGCTGGGCTGCGGGCACGCGGTATCAACACCAGCCTCTCCACGCCGGACTACTCGCGCATCGACTTCGGACGTGACCAAGCCACCGGGCTGGTGCGGATAAGTCCGCACGCCTACAACACCGAGGACGAGGTGGATCGGGCGATCGTCGCCGTCGCAGAGCTGGTGCGCTAGGGGCGCTGCTCGAAGACATGCCGGCGTACCCAGGCATGCATGGCGACGGCCGCAGCCGCGCCGGCGTTGATGCTGCGCGTCGAGCCGTACTGCGTGATGGCGAGGAGATCGACGCAGGCCTTCTGCGCCTGCGCTGAGAGTCCCGGCCCCTCCTGTCCGAAGACGAGCACGCACTCGCGCGGGATGTCGTAGGTCTCGATCGGCACGGAGCCCTCGACGTTGTCGATCCCGATGAGGGGGATGCCCGCCTCCTCGCACCACACGTCGAGCGCCTCGATGGATTCGTGGTGGCGCACGTGCTGGTAGCGCTCGGTCACCATGGCACCACGGCGATTCCAGCGGCGATTGCCCACGATGTGCACCTCCGCGGCGAGGAAGGCATTGGCTGAGCGCACCACCGAGCCGATGTTCATGTCGTGCTCGAAGTTCTCGATGGCGACATGGAAGGGATGACGCCGCGCATCCAGGTCCGCGACGATCGCCTCGACCGTCCAGTTGCGGTAGCGGTCGACCACATTGCGCGTGTCACCGTGCTCCAGCAGCTCAGGATCCAGGACTTCGGGATGCAGGCGCGCGTCGTCCGTGGGGTCCATGCTGTGCAGCGTAGGCTCACGGCGTGCTCCTGATCGTCAATCTCGTGCGCGGCATGCTCATCGGGGTCGCCGAGGTGATCCCCGGCGTCAGCGGAGGGACGGTCGCGCTCATCGTCGGTCTCTACCGCAAGTTGATCGACGCGATCGCCGACGTCGTCCTCGCCGGGCGGCGACTCGTCACCGGATCGCGACGCGAGGCGGGTGCGCTCATCCGGGGACTGCCCTGGGCGATGCTCCTGCCGGTCGGCATCGGCATGGTGGGGGCCGTCATCATCGGGGCCCGCATCATCGAGCCGCTTCTCGACACCCACCCCGAGCAGATGCGGGGGCTCTTCTTCGGTCTCGTCGCCGCGGGCATCGCCGTACCCCTGGGGATCCTGCTGCGCACGCCACCCGGGGGAATCGACCTCAAGGCGATCGTCCTCATCGTCATCGCGGCGGTCGCAGCTGTCGTGCTGACAGGGCTGCCACCGGGAAACGTGACCGACCCGCCGCTCATCGCAGTGTTCTTCGCGGCAGCCGCTGCAATCTGCGCGCTCGTGATCCCCGGGGTCTCGGGATCATTCCTGCTGCTGTCCTTCGGTCTGTACGAAACGACGATCAGCGCGGTGAACGAACGCAACGTCACCTACCTCGCCGTCTTCGCGCTCGGCGCGATCTTCGGCCTCGCGGTCTTCGTGTCCTTCCTGCGCTGGCTGCTCGATCACCAGGCGCGCATCACCATGGCCATCATCGTCGGGCTGATGCTCGGCTCGCTGCGGGCCCTGTGGCCCTGGCAGGGCGATGACCGCACCCTGCTCCCGCCGTCATCCGACGTCGTCAGCGTCATCCTGCTCGCCCTCGCCGGCGCGGCGATCGTGGTCGGGCTGCTGTGGATAGAGCGACGCCTCCACCTCACCGAGGCAGAGGCTGAGGCGGCCGAACAGCCGGGCAGCTAGGCGAGGCCGAGCTCCGCGAGGGAATAGGCCGCGCGGTAGTCCAGGCCCGCCGCCCGCACCGCATCGCCCGCACCGCGATCCACGATGACCGCAACGCCGACGACATCGGCGCCCGCCTCGCGCAGCGCATCGACCGCCGTCATGACACTCGACCCCGTCGTGGATGTGTCCTCGACGGCGAGCACGCGTCGTCCGGCGATATCAGGGCCCTCGATGCGTCGCTGCAGTCCGTGTGCCTTGCCCTCCTTGCGCACGACGAAGGCATCCACTCCCTCGCTGCGGCCCGCGGATGCGTGCAACATCGCGGTGGCGACCGGGTCGGCACCGAGGGTGAGACCACCCACCGCGTCGTAGTCCCAATCGTCCGTGAGGTCGAGCATCACGCGGCCGATAAGGGGGGCTGCCTGCGCATCCAGGGTCACGCGGCGCAGATCGACGTAGTAGTCGGCCTCACGTCCGCTGGACAGGATGACCTTGCCGTGGACGACGGCCTTGTCGATGATCTGCTGGCGGAGGGCATCGCGATCGGTCATGCCCGCACCCTAGGGTGCGATGCGTGGCCATCGGAAGCGTGGTACTCACCCCCGGGGCGTCCTACGCCGTGCCAGGCGCACTCGACCTCTCCGGCGACGACCCCGCGGACACCGAGTGGACCGCGCGCGTCGCACTGAGCATCGCCGCTGCCGATGTGCTGCCTCCCCTACTGCTCGTCCTCAGCGGGGGCACGGCGGCACATGCCCCGCACCTCGGCTTCGCCCAGAGATCAGCGCGCCGCGCCGTGGGGGGCTATGTGCTCGTCGATCCGGTGCTGCCGCGACCCGGCGCGGTGAGTGACTGGCCCGATGCGCCCGTCACGGTCGTGATCACCGCCGACGCGGATGACGGCACGCGATCCGCGGCACTGGGTGCGCGACTGCGCGGCTGGGAGGTCCTCGAGGGAGACGCGAGCGACCTCATCCGCCAGATCGCCGACCGCCCCTAGCGGGCTCGGGCCTGGCCACCCGGGCGACGCGCACCGAGTGCGCGTACGAGCGGCCGCGGCAGGTACTGCGCCGCGATCGACAGGGCCTTGTACTGCGGCCCAGCCACGCTGACCGGGCGCCCCTTGCGCACATCCGATAGCGCGCGATCGACGACCTCCTGCGGATCGAGCCACATCCACTCGGGCACGCCTTCCATCTCCATGCTCGCTCGCTGATGGAACTCCGTGTGCGTGAAGCCGGGGCACACGGCGGTCACATGCACGCCCGTGCCTGCCAGCTCGACGGCGAGGCTCTCGCTGAAGACGGTCACCCACGCCTTCGAGGCGGAGTAGGTGCCGCCCGTGATCCAGGCCGCCACGCTGCTGACGTTGAGCACGGCACCACTGCCGCGCGCCACCATCCCCGGCAGGGCTGCATGGGTGAGGCGCATGACAGCCGTGACGAGCACGTCGAGCATCTGCTGCTCCACGTCGAGGTCGCCCGAGGCGAAGCGCTGGGGTACGCCGAAGCCGGCGTTGTTGACCAGGATCTCGACAGGCCCGGATCGCAGGCGCTCCTCCACGCCGGCGAGCTGGACGCGATCGGTGAGATCGGCGGGGAGGACCTCCACTTCGACACGGTGGCTGCGCAGTTCAGCGGCCACCAGATCCAGCCGCTCCCTATCGCGCGCCACGAGGACCAGGTCATGTCCCCGACGAGCCAGTGTCCGCGCGAAGGTCAGGCCGATCCCGGAGGTGGCTCCGGTGATGAGTGCCGTGCTCATGTGAATCTCCTCGGAGATCGATGCGATCGCCACCCGGGACGCAGATGCAACAGGCGTGGCTGCCCCATCCTTGCCTACGCTGGCCCCGTGATCCGCGCGCGCCTCCTAGGCTCCCTCGTCGCAGGGCTGCTCCTGCCGATGACGGCCCTGGTCGCGCCCGTCGCCAGTGCGGCTGACATCAGCCCGCGGGTGGTCAACGGCCGCGAGCCCCTGGGGGCGGAGGTTCGCTCCCTCGTCTACGTGCGGGCCGGGGGATCTGTCTGCAGCGGCACGCTGGTGGATCCCACCCACGTGATCACCGCGGGCCACTGCGCCTTCGGTCGCACTCCGGGGAGCATCTCGGTGGGTTGGACTCCCACCGGTGTCCTGCCCATGACGACTTGGGCACCGGTCACCTCCGTGGCGGTGCATCCC
>JAULZJ010000338.1:0-2109 GCA_032117435.1 Candidatus Nanopelagicales bacterium
TCGCCCTCACCGAGCACCATGAAGTTGACGCCGGCGATGGTGAGCAACTCGGCGACCGCCTTGGTCGTGGCCTTGGCACGATCCTCGAAGGCACCGGCGCAGCCAACCCAAAAGAGGTACTCGACGTCGTCGGGGATCTGCTCCTCGCCGTCCATGCCGAAGACACGGACTTCGAAGTCGACCTCCTCGATCCAGGCATTGCGCTGAGAGGCGTTCATGCCCCAGGGATTGCCCTTGGTCTCGACGTTCTTGAACATGCCGTTGAGCTCGGCGGGGAACTCCGTGTCGATCATCACCTGGTAGCGGCGCATGTCGATGAAGTGATCGATGTGCTCGATGTCGACCGGGCACTGGTAGACGCACGCGCCGCACGTGGTGCACGACCACAACGCGTCCTCGTCGATGACCGGGCCGGCCTGGTCGCGATGCCCGGCGGCGTCGTAGCCGTCCGTGTCCTTGTGCTCGACACCGTCGCGTGAGCCGACGAGCGGACGGGCGACCGCCTCCTGCACCGACGTGGACATCGTGGCGAGGACGGCTTCGTCGACCTCGCCGATCGGGGGATTGGCTCCCCCGTTGGCCTTCTGAGCGGCCATGACATACGGCGCCTTGGCGAAGGACGCCTCACGCAGGTTCATGATCATGAGCTTCGGACTGAGCGGCTTGCCCGTGGCCCACGCGGGGCACTGCGACTGGCAGCGACCGCACTCGGTGCACGTGGCGAAGTCGAGGGTGTCCTTCCACGTGAAGTCCTCGATGCGTCCAACGCCGAAGGTGGCGTCGTCCGCCGGATCCTCGAAGTCGATCGGCTTGCCGCCGGAGTACATCGGCAGCAGCGGGCCGAGGCCGTTGGGCAGGCGCGAGAAGGCGACGTTGATGGGCGCCAGACCGATGTGCAGGTGCTTGGAGTAG
The DNA here is from genome assembly GCA_032117435.1 of Candidatus Nanopelagicales bacterium. Classification (GTDB taxonomy): domain Bacteria; phylum Actinomycetota; class Actinomycetes; order S36-B12; family S36-B12; genus Mxb001. Next base: position 913 of record JAULZJ010000338.1, read on the forward strand.
AGCACGATGAGCAGGAAGCCGAGGATCACCGCGATATGCAGGATGACCCCGAGGAATTCGAGGACCTCCAGCGTCGGGATGCCGAGTGGCTCCATCAGCGAAGCGATCCAGTTGGAGAAGAACGCGCCCGGAAGCTGGCCGTAGATCGCGAGCTTGGCACCGCGGTAGAGCTCCAGGGTCCACAGGACGTTGAAGATCATGAAGAGCACGATCCATGCCGCTCCGGTGTGCGAGCCGAAGAAGCGCGAAGCACGCCCTTCCTTGGCCGGGTTATTGAGCAGGCGGATGATGCCGAACATCACGATGCCGATGAAGACGAGGATGACGAAGAGGTCCTCGAGGAACAGGACGGGCGCCCACGTGCCGATGATCGGGAACCAGAAGTTCTCGATGTAGACCTCGCCGAGCGCCTCGGCCACGGTGATGCCCAGGACGAGGAAGCCCCAGAAGGCGAAGACGTGGGCGATGCCCGGAATGGCCCACTGCAGGAGCTTCTTCTGCCCCAGGACCTGCGTGCCCTCGAGTTCGGCACGCTTGCCGACATGGCTGGTCCTGCCCACGGCGGGCTGGCCGGATCGGATCATGCCCTGGAGGAAGAGGATGCGGCGCGTGGCGAAGAAGGCTGCCACCACGATGATGGCCGTCCCGAGCACGATCCGGACGACGTCGAGGGTCTCCATGGCGGCAGGCTACTACCGGCGGGTAGGCACCGCTGGCAGGAGCGGTGTCACCCGGTGGCGGCGCTCGGGGCCGGGTGCTTCACCGACTCCGGGGTCCCATCATCCGGGTGCTCGCCCGCCCGGCGGAGAAGCCAGAAACCGAAGAGGCCGGCCACGACGACCAGAGCGGCGGTGATGAGCATCATCGTGGCGAAGGCAGCTCCGTACGACGCGGTCGCATCCGCGAGAGCCTCCTTGCCCAGGGAAGTGGTCGGGGCAGTGCTCTGCGCTGCGTACGTCGTCACGGCATCCAGCCCCGTGCCGACCTGGGTCGCGGGGACTCCGGCAGCCTCGAGCTTGGCGGTCGTGCCACCGAAGGTGAGCTTGTCGATGACGATGGTCGACGCAGCGAAGCCCAGGGCGTAGAAGAACTGGCCGATGGTGAGGCGGGAGCTCGACACGGGCCCGAAGTACTTCGCCGGCGCTTCCTGGAGGACGAGCGATCCGTACGGTACGGCGGCGATAACGACCCCGGCAC
>JAULZJ010000338.1:2133-3339 GCA_032117435.1 Candidatus Nanopelagicales bacterium
TTGACGTACTGCCACAGATTAGTGAGTTGCAGGAAGACGACGGCGTTGCCGAAGTTATAGATGAATCCGGCGACCATGGCGGCGAGGAACACCGGATTCTTCAACAGGCTGACGGGGAAGAAGCGATTCGGGTTGCGCGCCTCCCAGACGGTCCATGCGATCAGCAGGACGATGCCGACTCCGATGCCACCGAGGGCGATCGGGCTGGTGAGGCTCTTGCCCAGCTCCCCGATACCGCCGAGGAGCGCGATGATGCCCAGCCCCAGGAGCACTTGGCCCACCAGGTCCTTGCTGGGGAGCTTGATGCGCGGCTCCTTCGGCAGCAGCATCGGCACGATGAAGAAGCAGAGGGCGCTCGCGGCGGGAATCACGAGGAACGCCGTGCGCCAGTCGAGCGACGACAGCGCTCCGCCCACGAAGGTGAAGACCATGGTCGCCACCATGAGCACGGCGGTGAAGGTACCCATTGCTGCCGCGAGTTTGCCCGGCTTGGCTGCTGCTCGGATGTAGGCGAATGCCGCACCGTAGACGGCACCCAATCCGATACCGGCGATGACGCGGCCGAGCAGGTAGATCGCGGTGTCGGGTGCGATGAAGACGACGAGGTCGCCGACGATGGTGATGATCAGGGCGACCTGAAGCACTTTGCGCCGGCCGAGCGAGTCGGCGAGGAGGCCCGTGGAGATCGCGGTGGCAGCCAGTGCCAGTGTCGAGATGCTCGCGGCAAGGGAGGTGCTGCCCATATCCAGTCCGCGCGCCGCACCCACCAGGGCCGTCGATGCGATGTTGGGATCGGAGCCCTGCAGGGCGCCGACGACTCCAAGGAACGCGAGGGCCAGTGCGGGCTTCTTGACGGGATTCTCCTGGGTTTCCGTGGGCTCAGCGGAGCCGCCGCCCGGTGAGTTTGGTGACGAAGACATGGTGGACCTCTCGGAGGGTGTGGGCTGACCATAGGGGACGGCGGAGGTCCCTCGGTGGTCAGCGGTGCACTCTGCAGCATTACCTGAGGTCCTGATTCCCTGAGGGCCTGCGGGTCGCGCCTCTATCCTCAGTCCACGCCCACGACTCAGGAGTCGCCATGTGCACGAATTTCGCCTACCCCACCGCCAAGGACGGCACCGTCTGCATCGGACGGACGATGGAGTTCCCCAATGAGATCCCCTGGCAGCTCGCGGTCGCGGCAAGCGACATGAAGGGCGAGTGCAC
>JAULZJ010000339.1:0-5730 GCA_032117435.1 Candidatus Nanopelagicales bacterium
TCGCGCAGAACATGGGCTTCGCACTGAAGATCGCCAAGGCACCTAAGGAGGAGATCAGGAAGCGCGTTGCTGAGGCGGCCCGCCTTCTCGATCTCGAGCCCTATCTCGACCGCAAGCCGGGTGCGCTGTCGGGTGGGCAGCGCCAGCGAGTCGCGATGGGCAGGGCCATCGTGCGCGAGCCCCAGGTCTTCCTCATGGACGAGCCGCTGAGCAATCTCGATGCCAAACTCCGGGTGCAGACGCGCGCGCAGATCGCGACGCTTCAGCGCCGGCTCGGCACGACGATGGTCTACGTCACGCACGACCAGGTGGAGGCGATGACCCTGGGTGATCGTGTCGCGATCCTCAAGGACGGCGAGATCCAGCAGGTCGATACGCCGGCGGCGGTCTATGGGCGGCCGGTCAATGCCTTCGTAGCGACCTTCATCGGTTCGCCGAGCATGAACCTCGTCGAGGTCTCCGTCGTCGATGGGGGCGTGACCCTGGCCGGCATGACGATCCCGATCGATCGAGCGGTGCTCGCCAAGGCCACTTCGGGCCGCGCGCTGCTCGGCGTGCGACCCGAGGACCTGGACGTTGTCGATTCAGGGGTGGCGATGACGGTGGAGTTGGTCGAGATGCTCGGGGCTGACACCTTCATCTACGGACGCCTCGCGGACGGGCCCAGCCTCGTGGCCCGGGTGGACCCCGCTATCCGCCCGACGCTGGGCTCGGTCATCCACGTGATGCCTTCGCGCACCTACCTCTTCGCCGCCGAAGGGGATCAGCCGCTGCTGGGCTGACTCGGTGGATGAGGGTGGCGAGGGAATTCCCGCATCACTCTTCGGGAGTGCCGCAGGGGCCTAGGGTGCCGGGATGTCGTCCCCAGGTGGCCTCATCCATCATGAGGAACTCGCAACCAAGATCACGGGCGCTCAGGCATGGAAGGTGCGCTACCACTCTGCGGATGTGAACGGCAATCCTCATGAGGTCACCGGCCTCGTCATCGCACCGCGGGACCCGGGGTCAGATCGCCCCGTGATGACCTGGGGACACGGCACGACAGGGATGGGCGATGCCGCCTGTCCCTCGGCACAGCCGGATCCGGCGCGCGAGATCATCACCTACTTCCAGGCGCAGTCGACGCAGCAGATCGACTACGGCGTGCCGGGGCTGCAGGGCTTCATCGATGAAGGCTGGGTCGTCTGCGCGACGGACTATCAGGGGCTCGGCACACCCGGGAAGCACCAGTACACGGTGAACCGCACGCAGGCCCGCGACACCATCAACATCGTGCATGCCGCCCGTTCGCTCCCGACGGGTGCCGGGGTCAATGTCGGCTGCATGGGATGGTCACAGGGCGGCGGCACCGCTGCTGCGGTCGCAGAGCTTGATCCTGCGGACTATGGGGACCTGCGCCTCATCGGTGTCGTACCGATGTCACCCGCAGTCCCCAAGAACGGTCTCTCGCAATTGGGGACCAGCTTCTCGGCAGGGCCCACGAATGCCTCGGTGCCGCCGGACGGGCACCTCGTGTTGATCTTGGCGGGATTCCAAGCGGCGTTTCCCGATCGACTTGCCCTCTCGGATGTCTTCACTCCGCTGGGCGTGGAGATTCTGGCGACCGGATGGAATCACCTGCCGATTCATCACCTCAGCGATGTCATCGACCGCATGTTTCGCCTCAAGGGACCGATCTTTCACCTGCCACCCAATAATTGGGATGCGTGGGTGACAGCGATCTCGGCAGGGTCGGCCACCTTGGTCAAGCCGATCTGTCCGGTGCTGGTCTGCATGGACACCTTCGATGGGGGCACGGTGGTCCCCGTGCCGCTGCAGCAGGCATATGTCACGGCTGCTCAAGCCTTGGGTGGGATGGTCGAAACGCGCGAATATCCCCACGATGACCATTTCGCGCTCCCGGCGAGCTGCGTGCACGATGCGAGGGACTGGCTCACGCGCCATCTGCCCTGAGGGAATTCCCCCAAGACGCCCACGGGGCTTACGGCGCGCCGATAACTTCTCGGCCATGCCTGTCGATCACAGGCGCGTCCTGATCGTCGAGGACGAGCCCCTCATGTCGTCCCTCCTGGCTGATGTGTTGACCGAGCACGGGTTCATGGTGCGGACCGCAGCCGACGTGTCGCAGGCGCGGCGTGAGATCGACACCTTCGACCCGGACATGCTCCTCCTGGATGTCTCCCTGGGTGATGGGCCGACGGGAATTCATCTCGCCCATGCCATGCGGCTCTCTCGACCCGATATCGCGATCCTCGTCTTCACGAGCCAAACCGATGTCTCGAGTGCGACCACCGACGGTCTTGGCTTGCCTCCCGGAGTCGGATTCCTGCGCAAGCACCTGGTGAGTGACCAGGCGTATCTCATCGAAGCGATGGAGAAGGTGTTGCACGAGCAAGCGGATCCCGTCACCGACCAACGTGAGGCTGAAGACGTCTTCGCGTTCCTGGGCGCGAATGGTTCTCGCACCCTCCGGCTGCTAGCCGAGGGATACGACAATGAGGAAATCGCCAAGCGCTGCGGGGTGAGCCGCAAGACGGTCGAACGCTGGATCGAGCAGGTCTACCGGGATTTGGGCATCGACACGAGGGGGACACTCAATCCACGCGTGACTGCAGCGCGCCGCTTCTTCTTCGCCGTCGGTGTCCCCGGCGCTAAGGAGTGACCAGGGCGGCGCTGACGAAGGGCAGCTGGCAGGTGGTCGTGGTGCACGCATCCGACCGACTTCGCGTCCAAGTGATCGACGCTTCGTCGAGGAGAGTCGAGCCCAGCCCGTAGTGCGTGGGCATCGGATCGCCGCCGCCGTTGTCGAGGACGCTCAGGGAGAGCGTCCGCGCATCCTCGATCTCAAGCCGCACGTCAATCGCAGTGGCACTGCCATGTCGGATGCTGTTGAAGACAAGTTCAGGAATGAGATCGTTCACCGACCGGGCGCACAGCGGATCGCTCGCCAGCGCGTCTCTTGCCTGCGGGTCCACGGTGAAGTCGAGGCGGACCGCGCCGGACCAGTTGCTCTGCGTGAGCGCGATCAGCGTGTCGATCGGTTCAGGCTCGGAGTCGATGACATCGAGTGAGTGGACCGCCTCGAGCACTTCAGCCTGCAGCGCTGCTAGGAGGGCTGCGTCGTCAGCACCCTGGGCGACGGCCCGATCCAGGCGTAGGAAAGCGGCCGCGAGCGAGGCCTGCAAACGACCGTGCAAGGCATGGGCGAGGGCACCCTCCTGCTGGCGGAAGCGCTCACGAGCACGCACCAGCGCCCATCGCAGGTCCGCGGTCAACGCCCTCAGGTCTGACTCCAACTCAAGGTCCTGGTCACGGGCCGACTCCGCGATGGCCAAGGGCGCGCCGATGAGCAGCGCCAGGATGGGTGCCGCGACGACGAAGACGAAGGGCTGGGGCTGGTCTTGCATGTAGGGGAGTGTTGCCAGACCGAGAGCTAGCCCCCCGAAGGTCACGGCGAGGACAAATGCCGTCGCCTTGATCCCCGCTCCACGCCCTGCCGTTAACCGAGTGGCGATCCTCCGGGCGATCCAGAAAGCAGGGATCCCGACGATCACTGTCGCCACGAAGGCTGCCGTGAGTGTGGGGCCATATCTGAAGAGGTGGATGGGGAGGCCCAGCCAGATGAGCACGATCGGGATGATGACCGGGTGGATGCGAGCGGGATCTAGTCCCTCCCGGGCAGCCAAGGGCCAATCGACGCCCCATGACTCACGAGACGGCGGCGGTGGGGTCCATGCCGACGGTTGAGCGGCGAGATGGTGGCTGAGTGGCCGTACGACGTCGTCGATGGTGACGCGCAGACGCTCGCGAAGCTCAGCCGAGTCCGTCGCCTGAAGGCCGCCGAGGCTGTCGAGTATCGACCGCCGGATCTCCTCGGTGGCGCGGTCGCTGAGTTGCGCCAGGTCACGCTGCGCAGCCTGCTGCAGGCCCAGCAGTTGGTCTCGTTCGGCGACGAGTTGGCGACGCGCGGCATGCAGGGCGCGTACTTCGCTCACCAGGAACCACAGCAGGACGACAACGACGGCCATGTGAGTGAGTGACGCCACGATCCGGAAGCCGATCTCCGGCGAATCGGTCACGCCGACGAGGAGGAGAAGGAAGCCGAGGACGATGCCTCGCACTGTCGCACCGACGAGGAGGGCCACCAGCAGGAGCCATGTCCAGCTCTGCTCACCAACCCGGGGGCAGATCAGCCGCCACGTGACATAGGGGAACGCGAACATGACTAGTTGGACGGCGAACAGCAACACCAGGCGAATCGGCATTCTGCCCGCGCCCTCGCCGGCGGCGGCCCCCTCCCCGAGCTGCACCACGATCACCCAGAGCACGGAGAAGCCGAAGACCGGTGCCGACAGCAGCGCCTGGGGGATGAGCCTGATGCGACCCGGCGTCATACGTTGCTCTCGCTAGTCGTCACGATGGCCCCTTTGCTCCTGGAGCATTGCCGCCTGAGGGTATCGCCCATTTCGATCCTCGGCATGGGGCTACGGGGGAATTCCCGCACGTCCGGGCCGCTCCAAAATCTCCCCGGTACCTTGCGATCGACTCAGACTCGGTGGCTGAGCCGGACCGGCGAATGCCCTCTGAGAGGAATGTCATGACGGAGCACACCAACGCCAACGCAATGGATCACGTGATCCTGGTTCTCTTCGAGAACCGGTCGTTCGACAACATGCTCGGCCATCTCTATGGCCCCGCAGATGGCAAGAACTTCGAAGGCGTGATCGGCAAGGATCTGTCGAATCCCGTCCCGGCCTGGGCCGAGCATCAGCCGCCGGATGGCAGTGGTGTGGTGAAGTACCACGCGGCCACCGACATGGACTCGCCCAACCCGGACTCCGGTGAGGAGTACTTCCACACCAACGTGCAGCTCTTCAACACCCTGGACGATCACAACCGGGGCAAGATGGGTGGCGACGTGACCGCGCCGTGGAATGCACCCGCGCCGCACACCAAGCCCACGATGGACGGCTTCGTCACCGACTACATCAGCGCCTTCATTCCCCAGATGGATCGTCAGCCGACGTACGAGGAGTACTCGCAGATCATGACGGGCTACCTCCCCGAGGATCTTCCTGTCCTCGCCGGCCTGGCCCGCGACTTCGGCGTCTTCGACCACTGGTTCTCCGAGGTGCCCTCCCAGACCTTCATGAACCGCTCGTTCTGGACCGCGGCGACATCGTCCAACATCACGATCAACCATCCGGTGACCAACTTCATCGAGTACAACACCGCCGAGACGATCTTCGACCGGCTTGAGGCACACGGCAAGACCTGGAAGGTCTACGTCATGGAGCCGTGCCCGTTGGCCTTTGCGGGCATCATCCACTGGTCGCGACTCAAGGACAAGTTCGCGACGAACTTCGCGCCCTTCTCGCAGTTCGAGAAGGACGCCAAGGACGGCAACCTTCCCGACTTCAGCTTCATCGAGCCGAATCTCTTCGCCGGCCACGGCGACTACCACCCGGCCGCGGATCGCGCGATGGTCCCCGGCGACGTCGTCATCCCCCTCGATCCGCCGTCGGCGATTCTCGCCGGCGAGCTCTTCCTGGATCGTCTCTACAAGGCGTACCGCTCGATGAAGAGCGAGACCGGTGCCAACATCTACAACACGACCCTCTTCATCGGCTGGGATGAGCCGGGCGGCACCTACGACCACGTGCCTCCGGGTGACGTGCCGCCGCCGGATGCCCACGCTGGACCGGGTCAGTGCGACTTCGCCTTCGACCG
>JAULZJ010000340.1:0-2622 GCA_032117435.1 Candidatus Nanopelagicales bacterium
ATGACGCCGGCCTCGGGCTCGTACTGGCCATCGGGACCATGGGCGGCCTCGTGGTCGGCCCGCTCGCGGCCCCGCTCATCCACAGGTGGGGTGCCGTCCCCGTGGCATCGGCGGTCGGCCTCCTCGCGCTTCCACCCCTCATCGTCATGGGATGGGCCAGCATCCCCGCGGTCTTCGCCATCGCCTTCTTCTTCTTCTGGGCCGCGGATGCGGTGATGGACTCGGCCATGAACACCCGTGCGCTCGAAGTGGAGGCGGTCTACGGCAGGTCGATCATCAATGGCTTCCACGCCTGGTGGTCGCTCGGATCCATCATCGGCAGTGCCCTGGGTGCAGTCAGTGCCCTTGTCGGCATCGCGCTAGGCCCCTTCCTCATGACTCTCGCCCTCCTCGCAGGCGTGGCGCTGCTGTCGGTGTGGGCGGCGGGAACGGGTGCGGTGCCGGAGGGCGAGCAGAGTCGTAACCACCACGCATCGGGCGAGACGCACCACCTCAGTCGCCGCCGCGCGCTCACCGTCATGCTGGGCTCCGGCGGCGCGTTGCTCGCGGCCTTCATCATGTCGGCGATCCTCGTCGAGGACGTCCCCGCGCGCTGGGGGTCGGTCTACCTCACCGATCGCCTCACCGACACCGGTGCCTGGATCGCCATCACCTACATCGCCCTCACGAGTGCCATGACCCTCGGCAGGTTCACGGGCGATCGGCTCGTGCGGAACTTCGGCGAGGTCCGCTGGATCCGCTGGTCGATGGCCGCGGTGGCCATCGCCATGACGGTCGCGCTCATCGCCGGCACCCCGCTGGCCTTCGTCATCGCGAGCGCGGTCTCCGGCTTCGGCGTCGCGACCCTCTTCCCCGCGGCGATGCGTGCCGCGTCGCGCCTGCCCGGTGTGACGCCCGCGACCGGCATCGCGATGGTGACGTGGTTCTCCCGCATCGGGTTCGTCATCTCCCCGCTTGCTGTGGGCCTCATCGCGCAGGGTGCTGGCATCGCCTGGGGCGTCGGCATCGTCGTCGTCGCCGCAGTGGCGATCATTCCCCTCGCCGGCGCCGCTCTGCGCGAACGCCTCGCATGAGCCTCACGCCCGAGCAGGAGAGCCGCATCGTGGAGTGGGGGATCGGCTCCCTCGAGCAGGTCGACGACCATCCCTTCGCCTGGTGGGCGAGGCGGGATGGCGAGTACGTCGTCGTCAAGGCGGGTGACGGCGGTGAGCGCCAGCGCGAGGCCATCGCTCTGCGCGCCTTCGGCGCGTCAGCCACGCAGGTTCTCGCGCACGATGCGGACCTGGGGCTGCTCGTCACGCAGCGCGTGCTGCCCGGCGATGACATCCGCCCACTGGCACGCCGTGACGACGACGCCGCCACGCGGGAGATCGCCCTCATTGCCGCCCGCCTGCACGGAGAGCAGGGCGCGGGAGTGGGCTTGCCGCCCTTGCGCGACATGGCCGTCGCCTTCGAGTCCGCACAGGACGCTCGGCTCCCGCGCCGGGTCATTGCCGCCGCGCGCGAGATCTTTGACGATCTCGTCGCGGAGCCCGTGGCTACCGTGGTGCTGCACGGGGATCTGCAGCACCTCAACGTCCTCAATGCGGGCGAGGGCTGGCGTGCCATCGATCCGCATGGGTGGCTCGGCGATCCGGCCTTCGAGGTCGCCGCCCTGCTCGCCAATCCGCGCGGCCTGGTCGAGGGGGGTGACGCCCGCGGCATGGACGGACGCGACCTCGCGGCCCGATCGAGGCGACGGGCCGCGATCTATGCCGAGACGACCGGATACGACGCGGATCGGCTGCGCGCGTGGGGTTTCGTCGGGTGTGTCATCGCGGAGCTATGGATGATCGATTCCCACGACCTCGTGCACGGTGCACCGCTGGCCGTGGCCGAGGCGCTCCTCGACCAGGGGCTGTGACCTCCCAGGACCGAGTCGATCAGTCGCGCAGCGATCCCGCGATATCGATGACGAAGCGGTAGCGCACGTCGGAGTCCTTGACCCGCTGCCACGCCTCATTGATGTCGGCGATGTCGATGACCTCGACGTCGGCGACGATCCCATGCTCGGCGCAGAAGTCGAGCATCTCCTGGGTTGCGTCCACGCCGGCGAGCTTGGCGCCGACGATGGTGCGCGCCTCGCCCACGAGATTGCCTGCCTCGAAGCTCAGCGGCTCGACGGGGAGTCCCACGATGGCGAGGGTGCCGCGGGTCTTGAGCAGGCCGAGGTAGGCATCAACGTCGATGGGGGCCGAGACGGTGCTGAGGATCATGTCGAAGGACATCCGCATCGCCTTGAAGGCGCTGGTGTCCGTCGAGGAGGCGAAGGCGTCGGCGCCGAGCCGCTTGGCATCGGCCTCCTTGCCGGGGGAGTGGCTGAAGACCGTCACGCGCGAGCCCATGGCCTTGGCGATGCGCACGGCGACGTGCCCGAGTCCGCCGAGGCCGATGACGCCGATCTCCTTGCCGGGCCCCGCATAATCCTTGAGCGGCGGATAGACGGTGATCCCCGCGCAGAGCAGGGGAGCGACCGCCTGGGTGTCGGGGCCCTCGGGGATGCGCAGGACGTAGTGCTCGTCGACCACGATGTGATCCGCGTAACCGCCGTAGGTCGGCGTCACGCCATCGCGCTCGTAGCCG
>JAULZJ010000341.1:0-8935 GCA_032117435.1 Candidatus Nanopelagicales bacterium
ACTCCCAAGGACTACGACGCCACGGCAATCATGGGCCGGGTGCTGCGGGAGGTGCGCACGGCGCGCGGGCTCGCTCCGGCGGCGCGATGAGACTGGTCGTCGCGCGCTGCTCGGTCGACTACGCGGGCCGTCTCGACGCCCACCTGCCCGAGGCGGTGCGCGTGCTCATGGTCAAGGCGGACGGCTCGGTGCTCGTGCACGCCGACGGCGGCTCCTACAAGCCACTCAACTGGATGAGCCCGCCGTGCACGTTGACCATCGATGATGGCGACGAGCATCAGGTGTGGGTCGTGACGAACAAGGCGGGTGAGACCCTGACCATCCGGGTTCACGACGTCCATCACGACTCCCAGCACGAGCTCGGCGCGGATCCCGGCCTGGTCAAGGACGGTGTCGAGGCGCACCTGCAGGAGCTCCTCGCTGACCATGTCGAGACGCTCGGCGCTGGCTGGAGCCTCGTGCGGCGGGAGTACCCCACGGCCATCGGCCCCGTCGACCTGCTGTGCCGTGATGCGGGCGGCGCCTCGGTCGCGGTGGAGATCAAGCGGCGTGGTGAGATCGACGGCGTCGAGCAGCTCACGCGCTACCTCGAGCTCCTCAATCGCGATCCGCTCCTCGCGCCCGTGGGCGGTGTCTTCGCGGCCCAGGAGATCAAGCCCCAGGCGCGCACACTGGCCGAGGACCGGGGGATCCGATGCGTCGTCCTCGACTACGCCGCCCTGCGCGGTGTCGATGACGTGGACTCACGGCTCTTCTGACCTGGATGGGAGACTCACCGCATGGAGATCGGGACTATCGGAGTGGTCGGCCTGGGCACCATGGGTGCGGGCATCGCGGAGGTGTGCGCCCGCCACGGCTATCGCGTCATCGCCCTCGAGCCGGAAGGCGACTCCCTCGAGCGAGGTCGGGGATCGATCGATGGATCGACGCAGCGCGCGGTCAAGCGCGGCAAGCTCACCGAGGACGAGCGCAGCGAGGTGCTCTCGCGCATCACCTTCTCCACAAATCTTGAGGACCTGGCCTCCGCTGACCTCGTCGTCGAGGCCATTCCCGAGGACCTTGACATCAAGCGCGACCTCTTCGGTCGCCTCGACAAGATCACGCCGCCGCACGCGATCCTGGCCACCAACACCTCATCCCTTTCCGTGACGGAGATCGCCGTCGCGACGAGTCGGCCAGCACGCGTGGCGGGCCTGCACTTCTTCAACCCCGCGCCCGTGCAGGCATTCGTCGAGGTCGTCACCACGGTGGTCACCGACCCCGACGTGGTCGCGGAACTCGAGGCCCTTGCGCGATCCCTGGGCAAGGAACCGGTGGTCATCGGGGATCGGGCGGGCTTCATCGCCAACGCCCTCCTCTTCGGCTACCTCAATCAGGCCGTGACGATGTACGAGGCCAACTACGCCTCGCGCGAGGACATCGATGCGGCCATGCGCCTGGGCTGCGGCTATCCCATGGGCCCGCTCGCGCTGCTGGACCTCATCGGCCTGGACACGGCGTACCAGATCCTCGACACCATTTATCGCGAGAGCCGTGATCGGCTCTATGCCCCCGCCCCGATCCTCAAGCAGATGGTCACCGCGGGCCTGCGTGGGCGCAAGACCGGTCGCGGCTTCTTCACCTACGCAGCGCCCAACTCTCCCGAGGTCGTCGACGACGCGGTCGCCGAGGAAGCGGCATCCGGTGCCGCACCGAGGCCGGTGCAGTCGGTCGGTGTCGTGGGATCGGGCACGATGGCGACCGGCATCGCCGAGGTCATGGCCAAGGGAGGATTCGACGTCACGCTCGTCGCGCGCTCGGAGGCGAGCCTGGCCCGGGCACTCGGTGCACTCGATAAGTCGCTGGAGAAGGCCGTGCAGCGCGGCAAGCTGGAGGCCGCCGACCGTGATGCCATCCGCGATCGCATCACCGGTTCGTCGTCGCTTGAGTCCCTCGCCGATGTCGACCTCGCCATCGAGGCCGTCGTCGAGGAGATCAGCGTCAAGACCGCGCTCTTCGAGAACTTCGACGAGATCTGCAAGCCAGGCGCCGTGCTCGCCACGACGACGTCGAGCCTGCCGGTCATCGATCTCGCGGCAGCCACATCGCGCCCGCAGGACGTCGTCGGCCTGCACTTCTTCAACCCGGCTCCGCTCATGAAACTCGTCGAGGTCGTGCGCACGGTGTCGACGTCGCCGGATGTCCTCGCCACGGCCATAGACGTCACCACGCGCGCGGGTCGTCACGCGGTGGTGTGCGGGGATCGCGCCGGCTTCATCGTGAACGCCCTGCTCTTCCCCTATCTCAATGATGCGGTGAAGATGCTCGAGGCGAACTACGCGTCAGCTGATGCCATCGACCTCGCGATGAAGAAGGGCTGCGGCTATCCCATGGGCCCCTTCGAACTCCTCGATGTGGTCGGCCTCGATGTCTCCCTGGCCATCCAGCAGACCCTCTATCGGGAGTTCCGCGAGCCCGGATTCTCGCCCGCCCCGCGGCTCGAGCACCTCGTGACGGCCGGCTACCTCGGGCGCAAGACCGGTCGCGGCTTCCGCGCCTACGCCTAGCCGTGGGTCGTCGACGGCCGGCCCGCAGGCCGGCACCCCCGCGCGCGGACGTGATCGAGGAGCATCCCGACGGGGAGTTCTACGTCCGCCCGATCACGGGCTCGTCGTCCACCAAGACCTACCGGTGCCCGGGGTGCGATCACGAGATCGTGCCGGCCACACCCCATGTCGTGGCGTGGCCGGTGGATCGTGGCGCGGAGGAGCGTCGGCACTGGCACACCGCCTGCTGGAAGGCGCGTGGCCGTCGTGGGCCCACGCGATGAGCGACGAGCTCCGCGCCAATAGCGTCCTGCCCGCCGATCGGCGTCCGATCGAGCTGCTGACCAGCGATGGCCTGCGATTGGTCGGCGAGGTGGCTCTCCCTGTCGGACGCGCCACCCGTGCGACGCTCGTGTGCGCGCATCCGCTGCCCACGCACGGCGGGATGATGGACAGCCATCTGCTGCGCAAGGCCGCCTGGCGCCTGCCCGCACTCGCGGACATCGCCGTCGTGCGCTTCAACACCCGCGGCACCACCTCCGCCGCCGGCACGAGCGAAGGGGAGTTCGACGCGTCCGAGGCCGAGGGGCTCGATCTGGCCGCGGCCGTGGCCTGGGTGCGCGAGCAGGGCCTGCCGGACCCGTGGCTGCTGGGCTGGTCGTTCGGCACCGACGTAGTGCTCAGGCACGGCATCGACCTCGATCCGGCCGGGGTGATCCTCGTGTCGCCGCCACTGCGCTACACGAGCGAGGCGGAGCTCGAGCGGTGGAACGACGTGGCCGTGCCCGTCATCCTGCTCGTGCCCGAGGAGGACGACTACCTGCGGCCCGAAGCCGCGCAGGAGCGCTTCACCGTGGTGCCGCGGGCTGAGATCGTGGTGGGCCAGGACATGGGGCACCTGTGGGTCGGGGAGCAGGCGGTGCGTACCGTGCTCGGCGAGGTCGTCGCGCGACTGCGTCCGGACCTCGACGGCGTGGAGTGGGAATGGCCGGCCGATCGGGCGGCCCGTGAAGGATCGATGGAGAGGTGGTCTGACCTATGAGCTTCGACTTGACCGGCAAGCGGGCACTCGTGACGGGTGCATCACGAGGCATTGGCCGTGGCATCGCGATCGCCTATGCCGCCGCGGGTGCGGATGTCGCGGTCCTGGCGCGCAACGCCGACCTGCTCGCCGAGGTATCGCAGGAGGTCACAGCGCTCGGGCGCACCTGCCACGTCGCCATCGCCGACATCACCGACGGAGAGTCGACGCGGGCCGCCGTCGCGCAGTCGGTGGAGGCCCTCGGCGGTCTGGACATCCTCGTCAACAATGCGGGCGGCAACTCCTTCTCGATCCCCGTGGCGCAGATGCGCATGAGCGGATGGGAGAAGACGATGCGGCTCAACGTCGACTCGATCATGCACATCACCCAGGAGTCGCTCCCGGCGCTGGGTGAGGGTGGCGGATCGATCATCAACGTCTCCTCCGTCGCAGGCCTGCGGGGAGCCCCCACCATGGCCCACTACGGGGCTGCCAAGGCAGCGGTCATCTCACTCACCCAGTCCCTGGCACTCGAGGTGGCCTGGATGGGCGTGCGGGCCAATGCGCTCGTCCCCGGATGGATCGAGACCGACCTCACGGACTTCCTTCGGGTGAGCGACGAGGCGGAGCGTGGCACCCTGGCGCGCGTGCCCATGCAGCGCTGGGGTCGCGTGGAGGAGATCGCGGAGCCTGCCGTCTTCCTGGCTGCCGATGCATCGAGCTTCATGACCGGGCAGGTGCTCGTGGTCGATGGTGGCCTGTCGGCGATGCCGTAGCTTCGATGACGACGTACCTCCTGCTCCACGCATTCCCCTTCGATGGGTCGATGTGGGATGACGTCGCGACCGTGCTGCGCGCGGAGGGGCACCGAGTGATGGCGCCGGACCTCCGAGGCTTCGGCGCCACTGCCCTCGGCGGTGATCCTCCCGACCTCGGACGCATGGTCGACGACGTCCTGCCGCTCCTCGATGATGGGCCGGCCGTGATCGTGGGCTGCTCGATGGGTGGCTACGTCGCGCTCGGCCTCGTGCGGCGACGCCCCGACCTGGTGCATGCGCTCGCGCTGGTCGACACCAAGGCCACGGCGGATGCCGACGCCGCGCGGGCGCACCGCGAACGCGTGGCCGTGCTGGCCGAATCCGGCGGGGAGTGGTCGGCCGGAATGATCGATGGGCTCCTCGGCGAGACGACGCGTGCGACGAGGCCTGATGTCGTCGACCGCGTGGCGGACACCCTCGCCCTTGTCCCTCGGCAGACAGTGGCCTGGGCCCAGCGTGCCATGGCCGAGCGGTCGGATGCCCTCGACGTACTCCGCGGGGTGGCCGCACCCGTCCTGGTCGTCCTGGGGGAGCAGGACGCCATGAGCCCAATGGCCGAGCAGGTGCTGATCCGCGACGCGAGCGCCGACGCACGCCTGGTGACGATCCCGGCGTGCGGCCACCTCAGCCCGCTCGAGGCACCCGATGCCGTCGCCGCGGCGCTGCTATCCCTGTGTAAGGGCTAAGGGCTAAGGGCTGAGGCCGACGGCCCGCGTGACCTCGCGGACGAATGCCTTGATGCCGGATGGCCACTGCGGGTGGGTGCCATCGCTGACGAAGTACTCGGGGTTGTCCTCGGACACGGCGTACCAGTCGGCGATGACGGCATTGGGGTAGTCCGGGACTACCGCGGCAATGAGTTCATTGTTGGGCTTGCGCCATGGCCTCGGCACATTGGTGTTGACGACCACCACGCGCTCCCGGTCGCTAAGGATGTCGAGCATCTCGCGGAGCTGATCCTCCGTCACGACGCCATTCGTCCCGGTGTGGATGACAACCGTGGGGGCGAGCAGCCCCTTCTTCGACAGCTTCTGCACCCGCTCGAGCACGCCGGATGCCTGACGGCTCACCTCGGCATCGACCTTGCTGCCATCGATCTTCGCCATGAGCTGCGAGGCGACGCCCAACATGACCGAGTCGCCGATCGCCGTCACGGCGCCGTTGGCGTTGGTCGGCAGGCCATCGGCGGAGGGCGCCTCGGGCTCCTGCGCCTCGCTCGGGTCGGGCTCCGGCGCGGCACCGTCGCCCGGGGCGGTGCTCGGCTCGTCGATGAGGATCTCGGTCGGCCCGCCGTCGTCGATGCCGATGGCCGCGGCCACGTCCGCGGGAATCTCCTGGTCAGCGGGCTTGGCGGTCGCCAGGCCCGCGCCCATGAGGCCGAGGGCCGCGATGGCGACTCCGCTGCTGGCGAGCACGCGACGACCGAGGAATGCGCGCTCGTCGGGCTCGGCCTCGCGCCAGCGAGTGAGGAAGGCGCCTATGGCGCCGCGCCGGATCGGGATTTCGACGTAGCGGTAGGAGATCTCGGCGACGAGGAAGGTGAGTCCGAGACGGAGGGCAAGGAGCGCGGGACCGTCGAGCGGGATGTCCAGATCGGGACGCGTAATGACGTAGATCGGCCAGTGGTAGAGGTAGAGGCCGTAGGAGCGCTGGCCGATGTAGCGCATGGGCTGCGCTCCGAGCATGCGGCCGAACGGTGCCCCGGGGTGACTGGCTGCCGCGATGAGGACGCACACGACGGCCGAGAGCACGAGGAATCCGCCGCGGTAGAGGAAGTTGGAGTATTCGCCGACCTGCCAGAAGAACCAGATGACCGTGAGCAGGGCAGCGACGCCGACCGCGGTGACGACGGCCTTGGCCCCGAAGGTGAGGCGCGTGGACAGGCGGCCGGGGCGCCACACCATCGCGAGCGCGGCACCGAGCAGCAGGCCCATGATGTGGCTGTCCGAGCCGAAGTAGGCGCGACTCGGATCCGCTTCCTGCGGGTACCCGTTGGTGATGGCGAGGAAGGCCATCCACGCAGTGGAGGCCAGGGCGGCGATGACGGCGAAGTAGAAGACTCCTCGGCGTCCGCGCCACTTCAAGAGCACCAGCGCGATCGCCGGCCACACGAGGTAGAACTGCTCTTCGACGGCGAGCGACCACAGGTGCTGCAGGAAAGGCGGTCGCCCGATGGCCTCGAAGTAGGAGGCGTCGGAGAAGATGTACCACCAGTTGGTGACGTAGAAGAGCGATGCGATCGCATCGGCCCGGAAGGATGCCGCCGAGTCCCGGTAGATGAATGCCGCGAGCATGCCCACCACGACGAGCATGAGGAGCAGGGCGGGCAGGAGTCGGCGGGCACGCGCGAGATAGAAGCGCTTGAAGTCGATGCGCCCGGAGCGGTTGTACTCCTCGACGATGAGGGTCGTGATGAGGAAGCCGGAGAGGACGAAGAAGACGTCCACGCCGAGGAATCCGCCCTGCATCCAGGTGAGGTCACCGTGGTAGAGGAGGACGCCGAGGACAGCGAGGGCACGGATGCCATCGAGACCGGGGAGGTACCCCATCTCGCCGGCCTTTCGGCCTCGGTCGAGATGCCAGGGCTGGCGGTCGGTGATCTGGCTCGTCGCCACCGTCGCCCCTCCCATGTCGCCTCAGGGCGTGGCTTGTGCTCGCGCCCGGGTTATCTTACGCGGGCGCGTTGGGCTATGCCCCGCTGAAACGGGTGATCTCGGGCAGGTGTCGCGCACGCATCTCCTCGTCACGGACGCCCAACCCCTCCTCAGGGGCCAGGCACAGGACGCCCACCTTGCCCTGGTGGGCATTGCGGTGGACCTCGTAGGTGGCCTGGCCGGCATCCTCGAGCGGGAATGCCTTGGAGAGCGTGGGGTGCACGAGCCCGCGGGCGATGAGCCGATTGGCCTCATAGGCCTCGCGGTAGTTCGCGAAGTGGGATCCCACGATGCTCTTGAGGTTCATCCAGAGGTACCGGTTGTCGTACTCGTGCATGAAGCCGGACGTGGACGCGCAGGTCGTGATCGTGCCGCCCTTGCGCGTGACGTAGACACTGGCCCCGAAGGTCTCGCGTCCGGGATGCTCGAAGACGATGTCGACGTCCTCGCCTCCCGTCAGTTCGCGGATGCGCTTGCCGAGGCGCTGCCATTCCTTGGGGTCCTGGGTGTGCTCGTCCTTCCAGAAGCGGTAGTCCTCGGCTCGCCGATCGATGATCAGCTCGGCGCCCATGTCCCTGCACAGTTGGGCTTTGTCCTCGCTGGACACCACGCAGATCGGGATCGCACCGCCATTGAGGGCGAACTGCGTGGCGTAGGAGCCGAGACCGCCCGTCGCACCCCAGATGAGGACGATGTCGCCCTGCTTCATGCCGGCCCCATTGCGGGAGACCAGCTGTCGATAGGCGGTGGAGTTCACGAGCCCCGGCGCCGCCGCCTCCTCCCAGGTGAGGTGGGCGGGCTTGGGGAGGAGCTGGTTGGACTTCACCAGGGCAATCTCGGCGAGGCCACCGAAGTTGGTCTCGAAGCCCCAGATGCGCTGCTCGGGATCGAGCATGGTGTCGTTGTGTCCGAGGGGGCTCTCCAGGTCGACGGACAGGCAGTGCGCGACGACCTCGTCACCCGGCTTCCAGGCGTTGACACCGGCACCCACCCGCAGCACGACACCGGAGGCGTCGGACCCGATGACGTGATACGGCAGGTCGTGGCGCTTGCCTAGATCGCTGGTGCGACCAAGTTTCTCGAGGAAGCCGAAGGTGGACACGGGCTCGAAGATCGATGTCCACACCGTGTTGTAGTTGATAGAGCTCGCCATCACCGCGACGAGCGCCTCGCCCGGACCTGGCTCGGGGAGGGGGACATCGTCGAGGTGGAGGGACTTGCGCGGATCCTTCTCGGCGGTGGCCTGGCCCTCGAACATGCCGGCCTCGTCCTTGTGGACGGTGACCCCGCGATAGGAGTCCGGGAGTGGCAGGCTGCCGATGTCGGCTCCTGCGCCAGCGATGATCGCCGCGCGGATCTGGTCCATGGTGTTCCCCTCGCCGGTGCCTGAACTCGACTGCTTAACGATCGTTCATGCTAGCGGTGGGGTGGCTGCGAGTTGCACGAGCTCGATGAGGACCCCGCCGCAGTCCTTGGGGTGGGCGAAGTTGACCCGTGAACCCGCCGTGCCAGCCTTGGGCTCGTCGTAGAGCATCCGCACCCCGGCGGCTCGAAGTCGATCGGCGGCCACCTCGATGTCATCGACCGAGTAGGCGATCTGCTGGATGCCCGGACCCTGGCGGTCGAGGAAGCGGCCGATCGGCGAGTCCGGGCGCAGCGGAGCGAGAAGCTGGATGTGGGAGTCGCCCACCGCGAGCATGGCCTCACGCACCCCCTGCTCCTCGTTGACCTCCTCGTGTACGACCTCGACGCCGAAAGCGTCCGCGTAGAAGCGGATCGCCTCGTCGAGATCGGGCACCGCGATGCCAACATGGTCGATGCGGGTGATGACCGGCGCGGCCGCAGACATCGGATCCCGTGTCATGGGTCCTCCTCGCTAGGGTGGCCCCATCGTGTCAAGGGCCCGGCTGGGCCGCA